>JAKSPV010000080.1 GCA_024404475.1 Clostridia bacterium
CGTTATACGTAATACCTTCTATAGCGTTTTCGTTCCCAACCAAGCCGGACAATTTTCCGCACGAAGTCAGTCCGAAAATGCAAATTACAAATAATGCAAAAGCAATTATTCTTTTCATAACTTTTCCTCCGCAAATTCTGATTCGTCACCTTGCTCTGCACCGCAGTTCCCGGCTCATTCCATCCCGTCGATGAACGCTTTGACGGCTTTCATGTCGGTGTACATATCCTCTTTCTTGCGTGGATCGCGGAGCAGCGCCGCCGGGTGATAGACCGCCGTGATCGTATATTCGCCCTTCTTAAAGAACTTGCCGTGCTCCGCCGTGATGCGGAAGTCCGGCTTGATGAGCCGCATCGCGCTGATGCGCCCGAGGCAGATGATGATCTTCGGGTGGATGAGCCGCACCTGCTCGCGGAGATAGTCGATGCAGGCGTCTTCCTCTGCCGGGAGCGGATCGCGGTTATGCGGCGGGCGGCATTTCAGAATGTTGGCGATATAGACCTGGCCGCGATCGATGCCGACGGCGGCAAGATACTGGTCGAGCAGCTTGCCGGCGGCGCCGACGAACGGGATACCGGTCTCGTCCTCTTTCTGTCCGGGCGCTTCCCCGACGAAAAGGACGTCCGCGTTCTCGTTGCCCGTGCCGAAGACGATGTTCGTCCTCGTCGCGCCGAGCTCGCATTTATGGCAGTCGCCGCACGCGGCTTTCAGTTCTTCAAAGGTCATGATCCGGCCCTCCACTTTCGCTATTGTGGTTTCAGTATAGCAAAGCCCTGCCGGATTGTAAAGGAATTTTCCGAAAAATGCACTTTTTTTGCCGCTTGCCGTTGCCGCCGCGGCGGGAAAGTGATATAATCTAGGATGACAAAAGTTCACGACGAGGTGTATGTATGAAGAAAAGCATCTGTGTAGCCGGCAACATGATCGTTGATATCCTCTACCCGATCTCGGGGTATCCGAAAAAAGGCGAACTGACCACGATCACCGACGGTATCGGACGGACGTCCGGCGGTGCCGTCTGCAACGTGGCGATCGACATCGCGCGGCTTCTGCCCGACGCGAAAGTCTCCGCGCTCGGCGCGGTCGGCACGGACGACGAAGGATCGTTCGTTCTTGACTGCCTCGCCGGCGCAAACGTTGATACCTCCATGGTCAAGCGGCGCGGCAAGACGTCGTTCACCGCCGTCATGGCTGACCGTGAGACGAACGAACGGACGTTCTTCCAGTACCGCGGCGCGAACGCGACGTTCTCCGAAGACGACATCGACTGGGACAAAATGGACTGCGATCTTTTCCACATCGGGTACATTCTTCTCCTCGACGCGCTCGACGAAGAAGACGCGGAATACGGCACGAAGATGGCACGCCTGCTTGCGGGGGCGAAGGCGCACGGCATCAAAACGTCGATCGACGTCGTGACCGAAAGCGGCGAGCGCTTCAAGAAGCTCGTCCCGCCGGCGCTCCGCTACACGGACTACTGCATCATCAACGAGCTCGAAACGCAGGAGACGACGGGCATTTCCCTGCGCGGCGCGGACGGCAAACTGCTGAAAGAAAACATGAAAGCGGCACTCGCCAAGCTCCACGAGCTCGGCGTCGGTGAATGGGCGGTCATCCACGCGCCCGAGGGCGGCTTCGGCATGGACAAAGACGGCGTTTACACAGAATGCGGTCGGCTGAACTACCCGGACGGCTGGATCAAGGGCACCGTCGGCGCGGGCGACGCGTTCTGCGCGGGCGTTCTCTCCGGCGCCGAAATGGGACTTTCCATCAGCGAAGCGGTCAAGCTCGGCAACTGCGCGGCTGTCGCTTCCCTCTCCGCGCCCGGCGCGACCGAGGGCATGAGGACCGCCGAGGCCTGCCTCGAAATGGGCAGTGAAATGGGCCATCTTCCGATCAACTGATCTCTCCAAAGGAGCATAAATATCATGAAAAAAGCTGTTATTTTCGGCGCGGGCAACATCGGCCGCGGATTCATCGGCGCACTGCTGTCGCAGGGCGGGTACGCCGTCACGTTCATCGACGTCATGAAGCCGATCGTTGACCGGATCAACCAGGATCACGAATATCCGATCCGCATCGTCTCCGGCGACGGCGCCGAAGACGTCATCATCAAGAACGTCTCCGCCGTGGACGGCAATAACCGCGAGCTCGCACCCAAGATCGTGGCGGAAGCCGACATCGCGGCGACCTGTGTCGGCGCGAAGGCGATCAAGTACATTCTGCCGAACTTTGTGGACGGCGTGAAGCTCCGTCTCAAAGAAGGCCGCGGGCCGCTCAATCTCCTCATCTGCGAAAACCTCATGGACGCGGACAAGTACATTTACGGGCTGCTCGAGCCGATGCTGACGCCGGAAGAACTTGCGAACGTCGGTCTCGTTGAGACGTCGGTCGGCCGCATGGTGCCGGTGCCGAAGCCCGAAACGACGGCAGACAATCCGCTGCGCATCTGCGTCGAGCGGTACGGTATTCTTCCCGTTGACCGCGACGCATTCAAAGGCGGCGTTCCGGAGATCAAGAACGTCGTGCCGTTCTCGCCGTTCCACTATTACATCGAGCGCAAGCTCTACCTGCACAACATGGGCCACGCGATCTCGGCATATCTCGCCGATTATCTCGGTCATGAATTCATTTACCAGAGCATCGCGGTGCCGGAGGTCCGGCTGATCGTCCGCGAGGCGATGCTCGAATCCGCGCTGGCGCTGGCAGCCGAATACAACGTTCCGGTGAAGCCGCTGACCGATCACGCGGCTGATCTGATCCGCCGCTTCGGCAACAAGGCGCTCGGTGACACGGCGGCACGCGTCGGCGCGGACATCCCGCGCAAGCTGGCGAAATCCGACCGGCTGACCGGTGCGGCACTGAACGTTTCGGAAAACGGCGGGCAGCCGGTGTTCATCTCGATCGGTGCTGCGGCGGCGCTCTGGGACTACGTCCGGCAGAACCCCGACGCGGCGGCTGATCCCCGCGCGGCGCTGACGTCGCTGACGTCGCTCGCAGCAGACGACGCTTTGACGGAGCGGACGATGCGCTTCTACGAGCTTTTTGCCGCAGGCAAGCCGCTCGGCGAGATCATCGCGGCGGCGGACAAGACCGTGGCAGACGGCATCGGGATGATCGTGTAAAAAAAAGAAACCGGCAGGAAAGATCCTGCCGGTTTTTCAGTATTCACGTTTTTTGAGGAGCCGCAGCAGCAGTTCCGAGCGCGGGACGACCAGAAGTCCCGACATGAGGTTGCCCGCCGCGTGCAGCGCATCGAACGGGAGGCCGTTGACCACCCACGCGACGGTCTGCGGGAAGTCAAACCCGTAAATCAGCGCCTGTGCCGGGGCGTAGATCGTCCCGAACGAAAGGCCGTACAGCGCACAGACGATCGGGTAGACGATCATCGCCGCTTTTTTCGGCATATTCCGCGGGAGCAGCATGGTGACGCCCCAGAGGATCGCCCAGATGTAAAGATACGGAAGCCACCAGACGTTGAATCCGCCGAAGAGGCCGTCCAGAAAAACATAGATATAGAGCGGGATCAGCGCCTTCACGCGGAAGACGACGGTGAAGGTCATGATGAACATGCCGAGCAGATGAATATTCGGCAGGGCTTCCATGACTTTCTTGGAGCAGAACATGAGGGCGCCGAGCATCGCAAAGATCACCATTTCCCGGACGGTGATCCAGCGCTTCCCTTTCTTACTTTGTGTAGACAAGCTCGTAATGCTCCCCGTCCGCGATATCGGCGCCGTCCACGCCGACCATCATCATCTCGCCGTCTTTATAGAACGCCCAGTAGCTCTGATCGACGTCGTAATCTGCCAGAATGCCGTTGACGGTTTTGAGGTAGAGACCGTACGGGCCCTCGTCGCCGGCGATCAGGCCGTGTTCAAGGAGCGCGTCGCCGAGCGTGGTTTTGTCCGTCTTGACTGTGAACGTGACGGACTGCTCGCCCGCTTTGACCTCGACCTGAACGGTCGTTTTGCCGCTGCCGAATGTCGTGTCTTCAAGATAAGCCGCGTTTTCCCAGAGTCCCTCCGGGATGATTTTGTTTCCGCAGGCGGCGACGGCAAATAGCATCACGGCCGCAAGCACGACGGAAACGGTTTTTCTGATTGCGCTGTTCATGTTTTTGATCCTTTCGATTTTTGGAAAAATAGCAAAAGGATAAAATAAAAGCACCCCCTCCCGTGGGATGCAGCGCCAAGAGGACAAAGGTGCTCTGCTCTCTCACCCCTGCCTCGCCGCGTCTCTCCCACTTTGCCCAAGAGACCTTTACGGAGCACGGACTGATGAGCATTCCGACTTGACTTTCCGTGAGAAAGAGTTACGGTAATGGCTGTTGCCGCGGATTCTCACCGCGATTTCCTCATCTCCGAACGGCACCGTCCTGCGGTGCGTCCGGCTCCTCCCGTGCGGGAGGCAGTCCGCGTTTATTCTTTTACGATGCCATTGTATACCAAAGCGGAACAAAAGTCAACCGCCCGGCGAAAAATCGCCGGGCGGTTGTTTCGTTTTATCAGAATTTCTTTTCAAAGCGGCGATCACCGATCTCCCACGAAAGCCGGTAGAGTTCCCGTTTTTCGTCCGCCGGGAAATCGCGCTCCGCCGCGGGGATCGGCTGAAGCTCGCCGACCGGCGGCACGACGAACAGCGCAATTTCCTCGCCGGAGGTCACTTTCGCGCCGAGCGGCACGTTCGCGCCGAGCGTTTCGCGGCGCGTCTTCTCGCTCATGCCGAAATAGGTAAAGCTCTCGCCCATCCAAAGCAACGGATTTTCCCACGTCGGGTCGAAATGGTACCACACGCCGTCCACCATCGCCACCGTCCACGCGTGGTCGTCGCTGCCGCCGACGCACGCTTCGATGCCGGCATAGAGCGCCAGCTCCTCGAGGAACATCGCGTAGCTGCCGCATTGACCGCGCATCTGCGTCACGCAGTCGTAAAACTGGACGCTGCCGAAGACGGGCTCCGGCGTGCCATACCCCATGTGCGACGCGGCGGAGAGAAATAGATACGCCATGCGGGTCTTCTCATCGTCCTCCGCGCGGAGGTTCGAGAGGATGACATTATAGGTGTCCGCGAAGCGGTCGTACCACCCGGCGGCTTCCTCCGCATCGGTGAGAAATTCAAGATACCCCGTTCCCGTTTCGGGATCGTAGCGGAACGGATTCTCGCCGTCTTTTGCGTTTGCCCATGTTCTAATGAGGCGCTGCGACGGATGAAACACCGAGAGCAGGACAAAGCGCAAACGATCGTAATCGCCCTCGGAGGAAAGGCCGGTGATGGCGACTTCGTCGCCCTCGTGGGCGAGGATCGCGTCGATTGCTTCGTGATAAAGCGGCAGAAGGTCGCCGAGATACGCCGCCGTCGTCGCACGGACCATGTGCGGATCGTAGGCGTAAGGCGAGACCTCCGGCTCTATGACGGGCGGCTCCGTGGCAGGAGGTTCTGTCACAGGCGGTTCTGTCACAGGCGGTTCCGTCACGGGCGGTTCGGTCGCGGGTGCGGTCGTTATCGGCGGGTCCGTTTCCGGCGGTGTGACCGGCTCGGGGACGCAGCCGGCGATGGACAGGAGAAGCAAGAGAGCGGCTATCAAAGCAGCCATTTTTCGCACGGGATCACGTCCTTTCTTTCCTTATTAGACGCGCCAGAAGCCAAAAAGTTCCCGGCGCGTGATTTTTTTATGCGGTGACGATGCGGCTCGCCTCGCCGAGGTCGAAGAGGTGGATCGCTTCCTCGCGCATTTTGTATTTCAGAATTTTCCCGGCGGCGTTCATCGGGAACGAATCGACGAAAGCAACGTAGCGCGGCACCTTCTGCTTCGCCATGTTCGCGCGGACGTAGTCCTGTATCTCCTCTGCCGTTGCGGTCTCGCCCGGTTTCAGGATCACGCAAGCCATGATCTCCTCGCCGTAGTCCTTATCGGGCACGCCGATGACCTGCACGTCGGACACCTTCGGGTGCGTGTAGATGAAGTCCTCGATCTCCTTCGGGTAGATGTTCTCACCGCCGCGGATGATCATGTCCTTGATGCGGCCCGTGACCTTGAAGTTGCCGTCGGGCAGGCGGCGGAGCATATCGCCGGAGTGGAGCCAGCCGTCCTTGTCGATCGCGGCGGCGGTCGCCTCGGGCATCTTGTAGTAGCCCTTCATGATGTTATAGCCGCGGGCGCAGAACTCGCCGTCCACGCCGTCGGGGACTTCCTCGCCCGTTTCGGGATCGACGATCTTGCACTCGACGCCGAAGATCGGGCTGCCGACCGTATTGACGCGCGTCTCGATCGTGTCGGTGATCTTCGACATGGTGGTGGCGGGAGACGCCTCGGTCTGACCGTAGGTGATGCAGATGTCCTTCATGTGCATCTTGTCGATGACTTCCTCCATGACCTTGATCGGGCACGGCGAGCCCGCCATGATGCCGGTACGCATATACGAGAAATCGGTCTTCGGGAAATCCTCGTGACCGAGCATGGCGATGAACATCGTCGGCACGCCGTGGAAGCACGTGATCTTCTCGCGATTGATGCAGTCAAGCCCGCGGCGCGGCGAGAACGCAGGGATCGGGCTCATCGTAACGCCGTGCGTGACGGAGGCGGTCATGGCGAGCACCATGCCGAAGCAATGGAACATCGGCACCTGGATCATCATGCGGTCTGCCGTGGAAAGGTCCATGCAGTCGCCGATCGCCTTGCCGTTGTTGATGACGTTATAGTGCGTCAGCATGACGCCCTTCGGGAAGCCCGTCGTACCGGAGGTGTACTGCATATTGCAGACGTCGTGCTTATTGATCATCGCGCTGCGGCGCAT
>JAKSPV010000081.1 GCA_024404475.1 Clostridia bacterium
GGTCCGGCTGAAATCATTGTAGCCCACCGGAAAAAATTTGTCAACCGATGCATGGAATTTTGCCGGGCAAAACGTTCTTTTTTTATTTTCGGCAAAAAATATGCGGTTTATCTTGCAATTCGGAAAGATTTGGTATAGTATAAAGATACAGTTTCCTTGTATTATTTTTTGCGGAGGTTTGACTATATGAAAAATCGCGTTATGACCGTTCTTGCCGCCCTCCTCGCGGCTGCGGCTGTCGTTTCGGGCGCGGTCATTGTGAGCGCGGCGGATCCGGTATATACAGGCGATCTTGAATATATATCGAACGGCGACGGCACGTGCGTTCTTTCCGGGATGGGTAGCTGCACCGAGGCCGTTATTTTTATACCCTCCGAATCTCCCGATGGCGACAAAGTGACCGCGATCGCCGCCGAAGCGTTTGCCGGCTCTGCCGTGACGGCAGTCGAGATCCCCGCCGGCGTCACCTCGATCGGTGACAACGCGTTCATGTACTGCGCGGATCTTTCTTCCGTGACGATTCCCGAGGGCGTCACGGAGATCGGCAGCGGCGCTTTTTCTTATTGTTCTTCTCTTTCCGAAATCGTCCTTCCCGCGTCGCTTGCCTCCCTTTTCGACGGCGCTTTTGAGGACTGCGACGTCCTTTCGTCCGTGACGTTCCTTTCCGCCGGTACCGTGATCGATCCCGGTGCCGTCCCCGCGGGGACGAAGATCACCGCGCCTGCCGGCTCGACCGCCGAGGCGTACGCCGCCGCGAACGGCTGTGAGTTCGAGGCGCTGCCCGCCGGCTGCATCGTCGCGACGGAGGCCCTGCGCGCGTTCCCCGGCAAGACGTTTTCTCTGCCGATCTCCCTCACCGGAAACCCCGGCATGAACTACCTGAAACTCCGCGTCACGTATGACGCTTCCGTGTTGGAACTGACCGGCGTCACCGCCGGCGACGTCTTCCCCGAAGGGCTCTTCCAGCCGAGCAGCGAGACGACGGCCGATCCGTACGTCCTCGTCTGGGGCTCTGCCGAAAACGTGACGGCGGACGGCACGCTCTGCACCCTGACCTTCACCGTGAAAGCCGATGCCGCGGACGCTGACACCTCCGTTACCGTGGCTGTTGCCGAGTGCATCGACGAAACGGACGCCGAGGTCGCCGTGAGCGTCGCGTGCGGCGCGATCACCGTCAAATCCTACATCCCCGGCGACGTCAACGAGGACGGCCGCGTCAGCGGCGTTGACCTTACGCACCTTCTCCAGTACCTCGCGGATTGGCCGGACGTCGTGCTCCTTCCCGACGCGGCTGACGTGACCGCCGACGGGCTCATCGACGGCAGAGACGTCACGCTCCTGCTCCAGTATCTCGCCGAATGGGACGTCGTCCTCGGCGTGCCCGAGAGCTGACATGAGAAAGATCATCCGCAGCGCCGCCGTCCTGGCGGCGCTCCTTGTATGGGCCTGTCTGTGCTGTTTTCCGGCGTCGGCGGGCGGCGGGAAGATCGCCGCAGCCGCGCCTGACGCGGCGGTCGATCACGGCGGCACGTTCACCGTGACGGTGTCGCTTGCGGCGAATCCGGGTGTCGCTTTTCTCCGGCTCGACGCGGACTACGACCCGGCCGTATTGCGGCTGGAAAAAGCGGAAAACACGGGGCTTCTCGCCGGGATGTTCACGACGAGCAAATCGACCGACGCCCTGCCTTACGTTCTGACGTGGGCGAATGCGTCCGACTCGACCGGCGACGGGACCGTCGTAAAGCTGACCTTCTCCGTCCTTCCGGGCGCCGCGCCCGGTAAAACTTCGATCCGCATCAGCGCCGCCGACGCGAACAACGAAAAGCTCGAAAAGATCGACCTCGGCGAGGTGACCGTGACCGTCACCGTCGCCTGCACCGAGCACACCGGCGGCAAGGCGACCTGCTCCGAACGGGCGGTCTGCTCCGTGTGCGGGCAGCCCTACGGCGAGCTCGGCAGCCACAAGTACGGCTCGTGGACGAAGGAGATCAAGGCGACCTGTACAGAAGCGGGCGTGCACGGCTATTACCGCTGCTCCGTCTGCGGGAAGTACTTCAACAGCAACAAGATCGAGATCTTCTCGCTCCCGATCGAGCCGCTTGGGCATAGCTTCAAATCCTACACTTACAACGGCGACGCCGACTGCACGCACGACGGCACCGAGACCGGCACGTGCTCGCGCTGCGGCGCGAAGGACACCCGGACGAAGGCGCGTTCCGCGCTCGGACACGATTACGGCAAGGCGTATCTCTCGGATGCTTCCGGCCACTGGCGCGTCTGCTCCCGCTGCGGAGGGAAGACCGCGGCCGAGGCGCACGTTCCCGACTCGACCGGTACCCGCTGTTCCGTCTGCGGGTACGTATTCCCGGTGACGCCGCCGGTCGGACACGTCCATACGCTGTCGTTCGTTCCCGCCGTCCACGCGTCGTGCGACGCGGACGGCACCGCCGCGCATTACGTCTGCACCTCGTGCGGAAAACTCTTCCGCGATGCCGCCGGAACGGCTGCTCTTAATGCCTCGGAGCTCCGCGTTCCCGCGGCAGGGCATACCTACGGCGCATATCAAACGACCGCCGACGGGCACGTTTACACTTGCTCCGCCTGCGGCGGGACGGTTACCGTCCCGCACACGTTCGGCGAGGACGGCAAATGCACCGAGTGCGGATTTGTCCGGCCGGACACGCCGCCCGGCGACGATACCGACACCCCGCCTGCCGACGATCCCGACACCCCGGTACACGAGCACGCCTTCTCCGATCTCTGGTCTGCGAACCGCGACGCGCATTGGCACGAATGTCCCTGCGGCGAGCGCGTCGTCGTGAGCCCGCACACGCCCGGCCCCGCTGCCACGGCGACCTCGCCGCAGCTTTGCTCGGTGTGCGGATACGTCATCTCGCCGGCGACGGGCGGTGAAACAGAGCCCGCCCGACCCTCCGTCGATCCGATCCTCCTCGCTGTTGCCCTCGCGATGAGCTTTGCCGCCCTCGTCGAAGGCGCCGTCATCATCGTCCTCGTCTCCCGCGGGAGAAGGGGCGGCAAAGAATAAACAAAAATGCCTGCCGAAAGGGATCGGCAGGCGTTTTTTATTGTAAGAGGTCGTTTTATCGGATGAAGAGGGACTGGGCCGCGGGATCGTACGCCGACGCGCGGGCGTGGAGGATCAGCTCTTCGATGACGGCGAGGACTGCGATGCCGACGACGGTGAAACTGATGACAGCGGTCGGAACGTCGCCCCAGAGGAGGAAATACGGCACGGTGAAGAGCGTCGCGCCGGTCGCCTTGTTGAGGTAAGTATGGAGCGAGGCGAAGCGGCGGAACTTCACGGCGGCGAAGGTGTAGCAGATCGCGCGGAGCACGAGGACGCCGGCGACGGCCGCCCAGATCCATTTGGGGAGCGCCTTGTAGAGCAGCGGGAACGTCTTGATGAGCATGACCGCGTGGAAGAGCAGGTCGGAAATGCTGTCAAGCTTCGCGCCGAACTCGGACGTCTGTCCGGTGGCGCGGGCGACGGGCCCGTCCACGGCGTCGGAGGCACCGCAGACCGTGTAAACGATATAGAACGCAAGTCCGGGCAGCGTCAGGAAGATCATGCAGACGGCGCCGATGAGCCGGAGCGCGGTGATGGCGTTCGGCCAGGTCAGAATGTCGGATCGCTTCATGAGAACGCCTCTCTTTCCGTCAGATTTTTGTCCGCGCCGGGGAACTACGTTCCAGTATAAAGCAAAACGGGCCGATTGTCAATCCTTTTGCCCGTCCGTTTTGCCGTTTGCGGCACGCTTTTTGCAGATGATCCGGTAGGTGAGGATGCCCGCGCCGCTGATGAGCAGCGTCACGGCGAAGACGATCACGGCGACGGTGTAGTTTTTCTCGCCGAGCGCGCTGCCGCCGATCGTCGAGGTGACGACCGCGGGGATGCGCCCGACCGAGGAGATCAGGAGCCAGAGCCACGGGCTGATGTCGGTGAGCCCCGCGATGTAGCAGAGCAGATCCTTCGGCGTGCCGGGGCAGAGGAAAATCAGGAAATAGATGATGTTCCGGTTCGGCGTTGATTTCAGAAAGCTGACGCTGTCGATCTGCTCCTCGGAGAAGAACAGGCGCACGAGGCGCATCCCGTAGCGGCGCACGAGGAAGAAGACGATCATGCTGCCGACGCTCGAGGCGAGGAGGCAGAGCACCGTGCCCTCGACGGCACCGAACGCGTAGCCGGCGACGATCTCGAACGGATCGCCGGGGATGAACGCGATGACGATCTGCACGAGCACCATGCCGACGTAGACGAGCCGGCCGGCGGCGCCTTTTTCTTCCACCCACGCGCGGAACGATTCCGGATCGCGGACGGCGTCGAGAAGCGGCTGCCCGACGAAAACGAGCAGAAGCGCCGTCACGGCGACGATCGCGGCGATGATCAGGATACCGCGGATCCGGCTCTGCCGCGTGACGGCAGAGGGCTGATCGGTCTGTTTCATATAATCCTCTTTCCCGCCCGGAGTATTGCCCCGGTGCGGCACGGTTTATTCGGCCTTTTTGCGAATGAGCGTTCTGAGATACGCTTTCCGCCCGGCGGGGATGGCTCGGCTCTCGCACGCCTTGCGGATCGCCAGCCGGTGCGGCTCGTCCGCGATCCCGCTGCCTTCGATGAACGGCAGCCCGTCCTCGTACCGCTTCGTCAGAAGCGTCGCGAAGTACCAGCCGATCATCATGTTGACGTAGTATTCCCCCGAACGGACGGCGGCGACTGCCGCCGGGTATTTCGCGTCGTACCGCTCGTCGAGGAAATGCGTTTGCAGCATCTCGATCGCGAAGCGGATGGTGTACGTCTCGCCGGAGGCGAGCCATTTGTCGATGTAGGGGAGGAGGCGTTCCGGCTCTTTTCCGAACACGCGCGGGGAGAGCTGGTCGCACGTCGCCCAGTTGTCCACGAAGGGGAGAAACGCCTCGACCAGCGCGACGGCGCGGTCGAAATCGCGCACCTCGCCGATGAGGAACGAGTGGAGCTGGTTTTCGTCGAACGTCCCATGCGGGAGGTCGGCGAGGAAATCCCCGGCGTCGTTCTTCCATTCCTTTGCGAGGCGGCGGAGCGTCGGCGTGCGCACGCCGATGATCTTCTCCGGCGGGATGTTCGTGATGATGCGCCGCTGGAACGCGGCGTAGGCCTCGTCACGCTCGGCTGTAAGCCGCGCGCGGATGTCGTCGGACGTCATGCGATCACCTCCCGGATGTTTCCTCTATTGTAGCAAATTCCGCGGGAAATGTCAAATCGTGGAAGGGGGGGAGAAGAAACCTTTTTCAAAGGTTTTTCACCCGGAGGGGGTGTACCCGGGGGGTAGGTGCTCCAGAGCGGGAGGGGAACGGTTTTTGTTAAGAGAAGAAGAGTTGGGGGCGGCTCACCCGCCGCGCTCCCTCACACCTCTTCTCTTAACGATCTCATCTCGTCTCCCCTTCGGCTGGGTGCCGTTGCCCGCTCGGAGCGGTACAGGAGAGGGGAGAAAGAGCAAAACAAAAGTGCAAGCCCGAACGACTTGCACTTTCTGTATTGGTGATGCCGAAAAACTTATTAAGTTTTTCGGGGTCAAGGGGTGCTTTTGCAAAAGCACCCCTTGCGTATTCCTTTACACGCCGGAGTAAGCAGCGAAGCCGCCGTCAACGGGAACGACAACGCCGTCAACGAAGCCGGATGCGCCCTCGTCAGCAAGGAAGAGGAGCGTGCCGGTGAGGTCGTCCACTTCGCCGAGACGGCCCATCGGGGTATGCGCGAGGATCTTGCCGCAGCGCGCGGAGGGCGTGCCGTCGGGGTTGGTCATGAGCGCACGGTTCTGGTTGGTGAGGAAGAAGCCGGGAGCGATCGCGTTGCAGCGGATGCCCACGGGAGCAAAGTGAACGGCGAGCCATTCGGTGAAGTTGGAGACGGCTGCCTTCGCGCCGGAGTAAGCCGGGATTCTGGTCAGCGGGCGGAACGCGTTCATCGAGCTGATGTTGATGACGTTGCCGCGGCCTGCCTTCGCCATGTCGTATGCGAAGACCTGCGTCGGGATCAGGATGCCCATGAAGTTCAGCGAGAAGACGAAGGAGATGCCGTCGGGATCAAGGTCGAAGAACGTCTTGACGCCCTCGATCGTGCCGTCTTTTTCAAGAGCAGCCATGTCTTCGGGGGTGAGGGTGTCCTTCGAGGTGGAGCCCTTCGGGTTGTTGCCGCCGGCGCCGTTCAGGAGCAGCGTGCAGGTGCCGAGGTCGGCTTTGATCGCGTCGCGGCATGCCTCGACGGATTCCTTTTTGAGGACGTTCATCTCGTACGCGCGGGCGATACCGCCCTCGGCACGGATCTCGGCGGCCACGGTCTCGGCAGCGTCAACGCGGAGGTCGCAGACGGCGACTTTCGCGCCGCAGGCAGCGAGCGCCTTGGCAAATCCGGAGCAGAGAACGCCGCCGGCGCCGGTGACAACGGCGACTTCGCCGCTGAGGTCAACTTTGAAAGGGATGTTTGTCATGATGATTTCTCCTTTATGGAAAGGTTTTTGGTAACCAAATTGGTTCGGAAGGAAAAGTGTGAGGGGGTCTTTCTTTGTCGGGGCTCCGCCCCAAACCCCACGCCTACGCGGCGGGCGGCGCCTTTGAAAAGGCGCGCGAAACTTTTGAACTATCTAAATGGGTGATGCCGGCAGGCGTTCAAGGTTTTCGGGGTGTGGGGCACTTTGCGAAGTTCCCCACGGCGCGCCCCACGTCCTGTGCCG
>JAKSPV010000082.1 GCA_024404475.1 Clostridia bacterium
CTTGAAGGAGGGACACGTGACACCCGGATTTTATCTGATCCAGCTCATCGGATTCATGGGCACGGTACTGTTTTTCCTTTCGTTTCAGTTCAAGGAAAACAAAAAACTGTTCCGCGTCCAGCTCATCTCCTATGTGCTGTATACGGCGCACCTGATCCTCCTCGGCGCCACGACGGGAGGAATTAGTTATCTGATCAACTGTATGCGCTCCTTCTGCCTCTCCTCGGAGTGGAAGTTCGCAAAGAGCAACGCCATGTGCGTGATCCTGTGCCTTTTGCAGGTCGCGGCGCTGCTTCTGACCTGGTCGGGATGGATCTCGCTCCTGCCGGTCGTCGCCAACATCGCTTCCACGATCGGCGGCTACACGAAGAACCCGCAGAAGATCCGCGCGGTCGGCATTTTTATCAATTCGCCGCTCTGGATCGTCTATAATATTCTCGTCGGATCGTGGGCGGGCATCCTTGACGAGGTGGTCAGCGAGGCGTCCATGATCATCTCGGTCGTCCGTTTCGGCTGGAAGAATCTCGACAAAACGGAAGAATAGTCTTTTGCAAAATCAAAGTAAGGAACGGAAATAATGGCAGTCATCAGTGTTCAGAACTTAAGAGTGGAATTTGCGGGCAAGGTGCTTTTCAGCGGGGTGAATTTCGAAGTCGCCCCGGGCGAGCGTGTCGGCCTGATCGGTGCCAACGGCACCGGCAAAACCACGCTTTTCAAACTGATCATCGGCGAGGCGGAGCCGACCGACGGTGATATTTTCATTGCACGCGGCACCCGCATCGGCTATCTGGAACAGCACGCCTGCGCCGGAAGCCGGCTTTGCGTGCTCGATGAAGCGCTGACCGTGTTCCGTCCCCTCATGGAGGCAGAGGAAAAACTTGAAGAGATCGCGGCGCAGATCGACGCCGGCGAAGGCGACCGCGCCGAACTGATCGAGCGCCAGCAAAGACTGACCGAAACGTTCCAGAACGGCGGCGGCCTCACGTTCCGGAGCCGCACGCGATCGGCACTGCTCGGCCTCGGATTCTCGGAGCGCGACTTCGAACTGCCGTGCGAGAATCTCAGCGGCGGTCAGCGCTCCAAAC
Organism: Clostridia bacterium; assembly: GCA_024404475.1. GTDB lineage: Bacteria > Bacillota > Clostridia > Oscillospirales > CAG-272 > JAKSPV01. The sequence continues at coordinate 1,086 of JAKSPV010000082.1, forward strand.
TGGCCATGTGCAAGCTGCTTCTTGACAGCGCCGATCTTCTCCTGCTCGACGAACCGACCAACCACCTCGATATTTCCGGCACGGAATGGCTCGAGGGCTTCCTGCAGAACTATAAGGGTACGATCCTCGTCATTTCCCACGACCGTTATTTCCTCGATAAGATCTGCGGCAAGACCGTCGAGATCACCAATAAAACGGCATACTCGGCAAAAGGGAACTATACCGCCTACCTGAAAAGCAAAGAGGAGCGGCTCGAGGTCGAGCGGCTCCACTACGAAAAACAGCTCGACGAGATCGAAAAACTCGAAGAATTCGTCCGGCGCGCCGAACAGGCGAGCGCCACCAACCACGTTTTGAAGAGCATGGGGCTCGAGCGGGCGAAGTGGCTGGAAAAGAAAAAGGCGGAGCTGATCGTCCCGGAAGAGACGCTTGCCGCCATGCATTTCAAATTCACCGCCGACTACGAAACGGGAAATGACGTGCTCGCTGTGACAGGGCTTTCCAAATCGTTCGGCGACAAAGTCCTCTTCACCGGTGCCGATATGGAGGTCTATAAGAACGACCGCGTCTTCATCCTCGGTCCCAACGGCTGCGGGAAGACGACTTTCCTCCGCATCCTTGCCAGACAGATCACCGCAGACCGCGGCAGTTTCGCTTTCGGCGCCAACGTGAAACTCGGCTACTTTGACCAGAGTCTTGAAAACCTGACGGGCGGCAAAAGCGTCCTCGACGAGATATGGGACGAACACCGCACGTTTCACGAAACGAAGGTACGCAGTTATCTCGCCATGTTCCTCTTCCGCGGCGATGACGTGTTCAAAAACGTCGATACGTTGAGCGGCGGTGAAAAGGCGAAACTCTGCCTTCTGAAACTGATGCTCTCCGGCGCGAACGTGCTGCTGCTCGACGAGCCGACCAACCACCTCGATATCCCCTCGCGCGAGGTGCTCGAGGACGCGATCGCCGGCTTTGAGGGCACCGTGATCGCCGTTTCACACGACCGGTATTTCATCAACAAGCTCGCAACGAAGATCTGCCGCATGACGACGGACGGCCTCCGGAAAACGGACGGCGGCTACGACGATTATCTCGCTGCACTGAACGCCGACGCGGCGTCGGCAAAATCGTCCGTCAAAGCGGAACCGAAACTGAACGACTACAAGCTCCGCAAAGAGCGCGAGAGCGAGATCAACCGCCTCCGCGGCAAGATCAGCCGCGCCGAAACGTCGATCGACGAGCTCGACGCGGAGATCAGCGCGACGAACGACCTGCTCGCTTCGCCCGAGGTCTCGGCGGATTACCAGCGGGTGTTGGAACTCGCCGATAAGATCAACGGACTCACGGAAAAGCAGGATGAGCTGATGCGCAGCTGGGAGGAATGGAACGAGCGCCTCGGCGAGCTCACAGCGGAATGATGTCCGACAACAAAAACACCCCCTCTGCCGGGGGTGTTTTGTTTTTTTCTGTTTTCAATCACGCCTGTGGAAAACGCAGTCAGTGACCAGCCTCTGTCCGGAACGAGAAGTCCGATACCGGATCGGTGTACGTCACCGAGCTGAAAGAGAACGTGATCTTTTCGAGAAATGCGCCGGTGTCGGGATCGGTGAAGATCTCAATGCCGGTGATCAACGCGCCCTCATAGGTGACGGAGAAGCACGGGAGGTCTTTATCCGTCCCGCTCTCCCGCCGACGGAACAGCGAGAGCGTAAGCTCTTCGCCGTTTTCCGCCGCTTGCTGCAGGTGAGGCGTTGCACAGTCTACCCTATGAACCACCGCGGCAGATCGTGCCTCCGGCGCGGAGAACGTCCCCGTTTCGGTGCTGAATGCCGCACTGACGGGGGCGGAATAGCCGTAAGTCCGGATCATGTTTTCGTAAATGCCGCTCCCCCGGTAGTCTCCGGAAATCGTGCCCTGCTCAGCGCCCGTGACCGACAGATACATCGTAAATGCCTTGTCTTTTTCCGCGCCGGGATAGCGAACGGTGCTTCGTTCGGGGAGCGCCCCGTCCGGCTTGCCCTCCGCTGTCCATTTTGCGCCGGTGATGACCTCGCAATACGTGACCGTGCGGTACGTGACGATCAGACGCTCGAGCAGATTGCCGCTCGCCCCGTCGGTGAAGATCTCACTGGCTACGATGACGGCGTCCTCGTAATCGGCGGTCGTCCGCACGATCTCGTAGCCGGAGGTATCGAGCATCGTGCGGCACAGGTGAAGCGAGAGCTTCTCGCCGTTCGCCGCCGCCTCCTGCAAACGCGGCGTCGCGCAGTCCACGCGGTGAACGAACGAGGCGATGTCGCCGATACGGTAGTCATAGAGAAGCAGACTGCCCTCGGGCTGCTGCATTTCGCCGCGCTGTCCGTCAGTGATGTATTCCGGCTCGCCGGCGATGACGCTGCCGTCTTCGCCGGTGACGGTCAGATACATGTGTGCTTTTTCGGTGCTGGCGTAGGCGACCGTTGTCTCCTCCGCCGTGCCGGACGCGGTGTAAGCGTCGGACGTGCTGCCCCACGTGCTGTGCCAGGTGTTGCCGCTGCGGTTATCCGTGTACGTCACCTCGGCAAAGGTGAACGTGACTTTTTCGTATATTCCGTCGTTCGTGTCCCGGACGATCTCCGTCGCAATCACGGTGGCGCCCGTGAAAGCGGCGGTGAAGTGACGTACCTCATCGCCCGAGGAGACGACCGCGTTTTTCATGACCGTGATGTCCAGCTTTTCGCCGGTCGAGAATGCTTTTTGCAGTTTCGGCATGGCGCAGTCAAGCCGGTGGAAAAACGAGGCGGGATGCTGCAGTACCTCGTCAGCGCCGGAGTCCGCGTTATAGGACTGCTCCGCGCCGGCGGAAAAGCCGTAGGCAATGATCGCACCCATGAGATCGCCGCTCCGCTTGTAATCGCCTGCAATCTCGCCCTGTTCCTCACCGACGATCTTTACGTAATACGTCGTGAGATCGGCGTGCGCGCCGAGAAAACCGTAGTCGCCGGAGACGACGTTCTGCGTGCCGCCGATCTGCCGATCAGGACTGTCGAGACCGGTGTCGGTGGTGTCCGTGGCGGGATTGACGTCGGGCGAGGTGCCGACGCAGGACGAAAGCAGCAAAAGGAGCGCCGCGGCAAGTGCCATCGCGCGAAGAAGAACGTGCTTCATAAAAATGTCACCTCATCGGGAAAATTTACTCTCTTATCTTACCATAAAACCACGGCTTTGGCAAGGCGTTTTCGGCGAAAGACGCGGCAGGCGTCACCGGCGCGTACACAATAAGCGCGGATTTCTTCTGCTTTTTGCAGTTGACAAACAAAAAAAGTCGAATTATAATTTATGTGGGAGTATTGTGCCCGCCGCGCTTCGGCACGGCACAGTCGGCAGAAGGGGGATCCGTCATGAAATTCAAGAACGTCGGCAAGATCTTTTTCGGCCCGTTTTTCACGACGATAGCCGTGCTTGTGATCATCGTCGTTTCCGTCATTCTTGTCATGATCCCTCAGCCCAACTTCTTGGTGGTACAGAGTCCGGAGAGCTACCCCGCCCTCGCTATGCAGGACAGCGCGGGCGTCTATTCCGAGGCGGTCTGGTTCTCGCTGACAAACGGCATCGACGACCTCGACCTGATCCTCACCTCCGATATTTTCTCGCTCCGGATCGTTTTTGTGACGGACGCCGACGGCAACATCATCGGCAAGAGCAATCTCGCCAAGTATTCGATTCAGAAAGACAACATTTTCGATCATTTCGCGGGCGGGGAATACCTTGACGACATTTCGGAAAGCGATGTCCGTGAACTCCTGAAAAACGGCGAGAACGGCTCGTTCTCCGTTTATCAGAATCAGAAGGAATTTCTCGTCTTCCGCCCGATGGGCGACGGCGGTCTCCGCTTTTTCTATATGCTTCACCAGAGCGACGTCGACCGCATCTATTCCAGCGCCGGAAAGTACGTGAAGAGCGTCCGGTCCCTCGGCGCCGCCTATATCACGATCCTGCTCGGGCTCGTGGTGCTGATGGGCTCGTACATTTTCTTCGTTGCCAAGACGAGTGAGCTCAAGATCACACTGAGCAACCTCAAGGCGCGCCGCGCGCAGGAGCAGGCACGCGTCTTCACGGACATCACGCGCGTTCTGGCGCAGAGTTACGAAAAGATTTATTACGTCAATCTTTCGACCGATCATTACAAGGTTTTTGCCTCAACGACCTCGGAGACGGAATCGCCGCTGAAGTTTGAGGGCGACGATTTCTGGAACGTCGTTATCGGCGGACTCCTCGACAGTACGGTCGAAGACGACCGCGATATCGCGGAGGCATTCCTCGACCGGAACGTCCTGCCGGACAGACTGGCAACGGAGGGCTACCTGAAAAGCCGCTTCCGGATGTACACTTACGGCGTTCCCGCGTACTATTCGCTCAACGCGTGCCCGACCGAGCTCAACGGTCAGCGCTACCTCGTCCTCGGTATCAAGAACGTGGACGCCACGGTGTCGCACGACGTGCAGCAGCTCGCCGAGAAAGAAGCGGCGCTCCGCCGTGTCGAGATCTACCGCGGCGCACTGCTGGATAACATGCTGGCATACCTCGAACTTAATATAACCGACGGACGCGTCGTCGACGGCCCTTTCATCGCGGACGAGAAAAAACGGATGATGCCGCTGGAGCGAACGTCGTTCACTATGCCGGACACGATCGACGAGATGGCGATGATCTGGGGCAAGTATCTTTACGAGAACGGTCCCGAGCAGAGCAATTACATCAAGAACAACTCCCGCGCCCACCTGATCGACGAGTTCGAAAAAGGCCACAGTATCGTGGAATTCGACTTTGAAGCCAAGTGGAACGACGGAAGCGTCCGCGGCATCCGGCAGAACTACTACATGTCGCGCCGTGAAAAGGACGGCGATATTGTGGCGCTCTGCGTCCTTTACGACATGACCGAAAAGATCGAACGCGACCGCGAGATCAAGAACCTGACGACGGAACTGCTCCAGTCCCGCATCAAGATCTCAACGGGTCAGATGCAGCCGCACTTCCTTTACAACGTCCTCGGTTCGATCCGCGAGATCATTCTGGAGGATCCGCAGTACGCCTCCGATTTGATCTGTGACTTCACGACGCACCTGCGCGCTTGCATCAAATCGCTGTCGAACGACGATCTGATCCCGTTCTACAAAGAAGTCGAGAACATCAAGGCGTACGTGAATATCGAGAAGATGCGCTTCGGAGACCGGATGCAGGTCGAGTTCGATATCGGCAAGGATAACTTCGACGTTGTCCCGCTGAGTATCCAACCGCTCGTCGAGAACGCCATCCGTCACGGGCTTTATCCGAAGACGGACGGGACCGGCATCGTCCGGATCTCCTCGTTCACGCAGAACGGCTACTCCGTCATCGTCGTGAAGGATAACGGCGTCGGCTTCGACTACGAAAAGGTCATCGGGGAGATCCGCGATCACAAGCGCGACTCGGCGGGTCTGCTCAATCTGACGCTCCGCCTCGAGAAGATCATGGATGCGAAGGTCTATTTCGACAGTAAGATCGGTGAGGGAACGACCGTCACCGTACTGATCCCGCAAAAGGAAGAGGGTGCCCAGGAATGAGAGCTGTAATCGTTGATGA
>JAKSPV010000083.1 GCA_024404475.1 Clostridia bacterium
GGCCCGCAGACCTTGCAGCCGTCCGGATAGACGGGGCAGGACGTGGTGCAGTTGGCATACGGCAGGGAAGCGGCGTCCGCTTCTTTCTTCCCGAAAAGTCCGCTGAACAGATTTCCGATAAGAGACATAATCTCCTCCGTAGTATGACCGATGTTTTATGATCGAATTATAGCACAAGCGCCGGAAAAAAACAAGAAAAAATGAGAAATATGATTTGTGCGGGTAAAAGGACTTCCGAACCTGGTGTTTCGCCAAAGTGATGTGCGGCATAACGTTCGACAAGCGAAACACTTGGCGAAATCTGCGCTTTCGCGAGGTTCGGCGCTATATGTCTGCATGAAAAAAGCTCCGACGGCTAAAGCCATCAGAGCTTTTTTGGTGCGGGTAAAAGGACTTGAACCTTCATGAAGTTGCCCTCACTAGAACCTGAATCTAGCGCGTCTGCCAATTCCGCCATACCCGCGAATGAAAGAAGACACCGAGGTGTCTTCTTTTATGGTGCGGAAAACGGGACTTGAACCCGTACGGTGTAAACCACACGCCCCTCAAACGTGCGCGTCTGCCAGTTCCGCCACTTCCGCATGCCGGCTTGCGCCTGCGAATGGTAGTATACTATATTTGCCCGGGAATGTCAATACTTTTTTGCGAAAAAGTCAGAAAAAAAAGAAGTGCCGCTCAACCCCGCCGAACGGCGAGAAATATGTGCTTTTGACGGGACAAATCTTGACATCGCAAAAAGGATAGAGTATAATATTATTTTAGGAAAGAATGTCAAATTCCGGGTTTCCTCCGGAAGAAGGATCGCACATGACAGAACAAAAGCACGAGCGGGCGGAGATCTTTGTTCCGCCGGAAGAGATAAAACGTCAGCTGGCCGTTGCCGACGGCGTTGCCGCGCGGTTTGCCGCGGAAGGCCGGATCGGTGACAAAAAGCCCCTTTGCTTCGTCCAGACGTTCGGCTGCCAGCAGAACGAGGCGGACAGCGAACGGATGGCGGGATACGCCGTCCGCATGGGCTACGGGCTGACCGATCAGCCGGACAAAGCCGACCTGATCCTCGTCAACACCTGCGCGATCCGCGAACACGCCGAGAAGAAAGTCTTCTCGATCGTCGGGCAGTACCGCCACATCAAGGACGTCAATCCGGCGCTCGTGATCGGCATCGGCGGCTGCATGGTGACGCAGGAGCACCGCGCCGACAAGTTCAAAATGAGTTATCCTTACGTCAGCTTTACGTTCGACACCGGCTCGATCCACCGTCTGCCGGAACTCGTTTCCGCAGCGCTCTCCGGCGGCAAGCGGCAGTTCCTCCATTCCGGTGAGTACCGCATCGCCGAAGATATCCCCGTCGCACGCGTCGCACAGCATAAGGGTTGGCTGCCGATCATGTACGGCTGCAATAATTTCTGCTCCTACTGTATCGTCCCGTACGTCCGTGGCAGGGAACGGAGCCGTGAGCCCGGCGATATTCTCGAAGACGCCAAGCGTCTTATCGACAGCGGCGCCCGCGAGATCACGCTGCTCGGACAGAACGTCAACTCTTACGGCAACGACGCCGGTTTCGGCGTTGATATCGCCGAACTGATGCACCGCATCTGCCGGCTCGACGGCGATTTCCGCGTGCGCTTCATGACGAGCCACCCGAAAGACGCGTCGGACGGGCTGATCGTTGCCATGGCGGAAGAAGAGAAGATCGTCAAGCATTTCCACCTGCCGGTGCAGTCCGGCTCCGACGAGATCCTCCGCCGCATGAACCGGAAATATACCGCCGAAAAATACCTCGAGCGCATCGAGAAACTGAAAAAGACCGTGCCGGACGTCAGCATCACGTCCGATATGATCGTCGGCTTCCCCGGCGAGACGGACGCCGATTTTGAGGATACAATGACGATGCTCCGCACCGTGCGGTACGACGCCGTATTCTCGTTTATTTACTCACCGCGCACGGGCACTCCCGCGGCTTCGATGCCCGATCAGGTGCCGCACGAAGTTTCGACTACCCGTATGGAGCGCCTTCTGGCGCTGCAGGGCGACATTTCCGCCGAGCGTTCCGGTCGATTCGTCGGCAGGAAACTCCGCCTTCTGGCGGACGAGGTGAGCCGCACGGACGGCTCGATGCTGACCGGACGAGGAGAACCGGTGCGTCCCGTCCATTTCAAAGCGCCCGCCGATCTTGTCGGGCAGTTCGTAACGGTGGAGATCACTGAGGCGGACGCCTACGCCATGTACGGCAAATTGATTTGATCAAAACGAAGGAGATATACCATGAATACCGAAATGCTGAAACAGCCGACGCTGGATGCGATCCACCAGCTCGGTCAGATGCTCAAAGAAGATTCCCGTGCAGCGACGTTTCTTACCGCGGAGCACGATTACGTGACAAGCCCGGCGCTGAACCGTCTGCTTGCCGAGTATAATGCCAACCAGGCCGCTCTTGCCGCCGAATACGGCAAAGGCGAGGAAATGGACAAAGAAGTCATTTCCGCGATCGAAAACCGTCTCAACGAGCTTTACGACGGCATCACGGGCGACGCTTCCTACGATGCGTACGTCCGCGCGAAAGAAGATTACGATGCGATGATGGAGACCGTCGTGACGGAACTCCAGTACGCGATCACCGGCGAGCGTCCCTGCACGCACGACTGTTCGACCTGCGGCGGCTGCCACTGAGATCTCTTTTTCGGAAAGGCGGATGCAAGAATGGCATTCACACCGATGATGGAACAATACTGGGAAGTCAAAAACCAGTATAAAGATTATATTCTGTTCTACCGATTGGGCGATTTCTACGAAATGTTTTTCGAGGATGCCCAACTTGTGTCGAGCGAGATCGGTCTGACGCTGACCGGACGCGACTGCGGAGAAGAGCAGCGCGCGCCGATGTGCGGCGTGCCGTATCACGCTTCGGACGAATATATCGGGAAACTGATCGCCCTCGGACACAAGGTCGCCATCTGCGAGCAGATGGAAGATCCGGCGCTTGCCAAAGGACTTGTCAAGCGCGAAGTGATCCGCATTGTCACGCCCGGCACGATCATCGAAAGCGATCTTCTGAGCGAGAACCGGAACAACTACCTCGCATCCGTCTATGTGGCGGAAAGCTCGATCGGCGTCTGCTTTGCTGATATTTCCACGGCGTTCGTCTGCGCGACGGCATTCGAGGGCGTTGGTGAAACGGAGGCGCTGATCAACGAGATCTCGACCTACGCACCGTGCGAAGTTCTTCTGAACGTACCGCTCAAAACGCTGCCGGAACTGGATGCGTATCTCTCCGACCGCGGCGTTTCCTGCTCGGACGGACTGGAAGACCGTTTCCGTCCCGACGAGGCGATCGCAACGGCGGAAAGCCAGTTCGGCATCGCCGTTTCGGCGGAGAATAAACGCGTCGCCATGATTGCCGCCGGTGCCGCGATCAGCTACATCGCCGAAACGCAGAAGACCGACGTTTCTTACCTGAAAACGCTCAGTATATACGAAAGCAGCCAGTTTCTCGAAATGGATTCCTCAACGCGCCGGAATCTCGAACTGACCGAGACGATGCTGACGAAAGACAAGCGCGGCTCGCTGCTCTGGGTACTGGATAAGACCGGCACGGCAATGGGTGCCCGTATGCTCCGCGACAGGATCGAGCATCCTCTGACGAACGTCTCGGAGATCACGCGCCGCCAGCAGGCCGTGGAAGAACTGTACGCGGACTTCATGCTCCGCGAGGAAGTCCGTTCGCTCCTGTCCGGCGTCCTTGATCTGGAGCGCCTCATGACGAAGGTAACGTACGGCAGCGCCGGAGGCCGCGATCTGCGTGCCATCGCGCAGACGATCTCCGTTTTGCCCGACGTCAAAAAACTGCTCGCCGGATGCGAATCGCAGGAACTCAGCCGTATTGCGCGCGATCTCGATGATTTGTCCGATATCTTTGCCATGATCGACTCGGCCGTTGTGGACGAGCCGCCGTTCCCGATCCGCGAGGGCGGGATCATCAAGGACGGCTACTCCGCAGAGGTGGATGAGCTTCGCTCCATTCAGACGGGCGGCAAATCTTACATACAGGCGATCGAGGAGCGCGAAAAAGAGGCGACGGGCATCCGCAACCTCCGCATCGGTTATAACCGTGTCTTCGGTTATTACATAGAGGTCACCCGGTCGCAGCTTGATCTCGTTCCTGAGACCTATATCCGCAAACAAACGCTTGCCGGCGCGGAACGCTACATCACACAGGAACTGAAGGACTACGAATCGACCGTTCTCGGCGCACAGGATAAGCTCTGCTCGCTCGAATACGAGCTTTTCATCCATCTGCGCGACGAGGTCGCCGCCGCGTCCGACCGCATCCGCATGAGCGCGTATCTGCTTGCCGAACTTGATTTCTACGCCGCACTCGCGCAGGTCGCCGTGCAGAACAATTACGTTTGTCCCACCGTTGATTACGGCGATCTCGTCGATATCCGCGACGGCAGACACCCTGTCGTCGAGCAGTTCGTTCGCGATTCCTATTTCGTGCCGAACGACGCACAGCTCGACACCGGCGCACGCCGCCTGCTCCTCATCACCGGTCCGAATATGGCCGGTAAATCGACGTATATGCGCCAGACCGCGCTGATCGTCCTCATGGCGCAGATCGGCTCGTTCGTCCCGGCGACGGCGGCTCACGTCGGCGTCGTCGATAAGATCTTCACGCGCGTCGGCGCATCCGACGACCTCGCTTCCGGACAGTCCACGTTTATGCTCGAAATGAAAGAGGTCGCCTATATCCTCCGCAACGCGACGAAGCGCAGTCTCATCATCTATGATGAGATCGGCCGCGGCACGAGCACCTACGACGGCATGAGCATCGCGCGTGCCGTCGCGGAATACACCGCAGGGAAGCAGCTCGGCGCGAAAACGATGTTTGCAACGCATTACCACGAACTGACGACACTTTCCGAGGAAATGCCCGGCATCGTCAACTGTAACGTCGCGGCGAAAAAGCGCGGCGATGACGTGACCTTCCTCCGCAAGATCGTCCCCGGCCCGGCAGACGACAGCTACGGCATCGAAGTCGCCAAACTCGCCGGCGTCCGCCAGGAGATCATCACCCGCGCCAAAGAGATTCTCGCGGGACTCGAAAGCGGCGAAGGTCCCGGAAAGCCCATGGGGCAGGGAAAACGCCGCCGCGAGTTCATTTTCCCGGCTGCCCCGGAAAACCAGACGATCTCCATGGCGGACGGTGCTCTCGAAGAAGTCCGTCAGAAGATCAGAGAGACGGATATCAACACGCTGACCCCGATCGAGGCCATGAATCTTATTTTTGACTGGAAAAAACTTTTGATGTAAGGAGCGTTTGACGGAAAACGATGGGAAAGATCAACGTACTTGGTTTCGATATAGCCAACCTGATCGCCGCCGGCGAGGTCGTCGACAGACCTGCCTCCGTGGTCAAGGAACTCCTCGAAAACGCGATTGATGCTGGGTCCCGTGCGATCACGGTAGAGATCCAGAGAGGCGGTGCCTCTTTTATCCGCGTATCCGATAACGGCTGCGGCATCGCGTACGACGATTTGCCCCTGGCGATCCTCCGCCATGCCACGAGTAAGATCTCGAAGGCGGAAGATCTCGACTCCATCGAAACGCTCGGCTTCCGCGGCGAGGCGCTTGCCGCTACGGCCGCCGTTTCCAAGCTCCGTATCCTTTCCAAAACGAAAGACAGCGCGTTCGGCTCGCTGCTTGAAACTTCCGGCGGCGAAGACGTGACCGTCTCCGAGACCGGCTGTGCCGACGGCACGACCGTGATCGTCGAAGATTTGTTCTTTAATGTCCCCGCAAGACGCAAATTTCTGAAAAAAGACGCGACGGAGACGGCTGCCGTCACGGGTGTTGTGGAAAAAGCGGCGCTTTCCGTGCCGGATATCGCGATCAAGTACATCGCCGACGGCGAGGTGCGCTTCATGACGAGCGGCGACGGCCGCCTCGACGGCGTGATCTACGCGCTCTACGGCAGGGAAGTCGCCAAACGCGTTCTCTACGTGGATCGTTCCGACGGCGGCATCCGCGTCTCCGGATACGTTTCCGAGCCGGATTTCGTCCGCTCCAACCGCAACATGGAAAATTTCTTCATCAACGGGCGTTTCGTCAAGAGCCGCACCGCGATGGCGGCCGTAGAGCAGGCGTACGTTTCTAAAATGCAGTCGGATAAGTTCCCGTTCTGTGTCCTCAATATCGAACTGAATCCCGCTGCCGTTGACGTCAACGTCCACCCCTCCAAACTGGAGGTCAAATTCTCGAATGAACGCGTCATTTTCGACGCAGTTTACTACACTGTCCTCGGCGCGCTCGAGGCAAGTGCCAATCGCCCGGAACTGTCCTTTACCGGGCAGACGACGCCGAACGTAAGGCCCGAACTTCCGCCGACGGGTGCGAAAAAGCCCGCGGCGTGACAGCCGTCCGCACCGTCGAAGCCTGCACCCGGCAGCGCATTTTTGACTGGCGAGGACGCCCGCCGCGTTTTGAACGCATTCGTGCCCGTCGAGGGACGGGGCGACTATTCCACCCGCAAAAAAGATCAGATCCCGCTCGATACCGCACCGGCACCGGCGGCAAGAACAGCGCCGGCCG
>JAKSPV010000084.1 GCA_024404475.1 Clostridia bacterium
GAGATGACGTGCATCGCGCCGCTCGTCCCGTACCGAAAGACGATGACGGAAAACGCGCAGACGGCGATGGAGAACGCGCTCTACGGCGCGATCGGCGACGTGTTCAAGACGTCGATCAAGGCGTGGAAGAAGATCGTGCAGATGTATGTGCTCGAAAACACCGACTTTCTGCTCCGGATGCTGCCGGAAATCGAGTTCGTCACGAAGGCAACCGAACTCCTCTGCCGTCTCCGCGACCGCGGCTGCCGGCTCTCGACGCCGACGCTCGCTCCGAAGGAAGAAAAGAAGCTCTCGTTCAAAAATCTCGAAAACCCCGTCGTGGCGCTGAAAATCACCGGCGAACTCGTGCCGAACGATATCACGTTTGACGACAGCGGCATGATCTACGTCCTCACCGGGCCGAACCGCGGCGGCAAGTCCGTTCTCACGTCCGGCGTCGGTCTCGCGACGATCATGGCGCAGCTCGGTCTGCCCGTGACGGCAGATGAAGCAGTCATCAGTCCCGTGGACACGGTGCTGACGCACTTCCCGACCGGCAGCGAGGACACGATCGACAAGGGCCGTCTCGGGGAGGAATGTGCGCGGATCGACGCAATGTTCGGAAAAGTCACCGAGCAGTCGCTCGTGCTGCTCGACGAGGCGCTGTCCTCGACGGGCTCCTACGAGGGCGCGTACATCGCCGCCGAAGTTTTGCAGGGCTTTTCGATCGCGCGGTGCCGCGGCATCTTCTCGACGCACCTGCACGATCTCGCCGCCGATCTCGACCGGCTGAACGAAAGCTGCCGGGCGGCGGGCGGCGTGGCGATCGACAGCCTGGTCGCCGCGATGGCGGACGGCACGCGGAGTTTCAAGATCCGCCGTGCAAAACCGGACGGCAAGAGCTACGCCCGCGATATTGCAGAAAAATACGGTCTGTCGCTGCCGAAGATCCTCGAAAAGGTCGGCAGAGGCAAGGAAGATTAAGAAAGGACTACCGTCATGGAAGAAGAACTGCTCAAATTACTCGAAAAGAACTGCCGTCTCACCGACGAGCAGATCTCTCGGATGCTCGGCAAGGAACAGGGCGATCTCCGCTGTATGATGCAGAAACTCGAAGACGACAAGGTGATCCTCGCCTACAAGGCGATCGTGGACTGGGACAAGGTGGAGCACGAATCCGTCAACGCGCTGATCGAGCTGAAAATCACGCCCCAGCGCGACCAGGGCTTTGACCGCGTAGCGAAGAAGATCTACAACTACCCCGAGGTCGAGTCACTCTACCTCATGTCCGGCGGCTACGATCTCTGCGTCCAGCTCCGCGGCAAGACGATGAAGGAAGTCGCGTATTTCGTGGCGCGCAAGCTCGCCGTCATGGACGAGGTCGTTTCCACCGCGACGCACTTCGTGCTCAAAAAATACAAGGACACGGGCGTCATTTTCGAGTCCGCGACGGCTGACGAGAGAGGAAACATGGCGTAATGGACTACTCGAAACTCTTGACGCCGACCGTACAGGAGATCAAGCCGTCCGGCATCCGGAAGTTTTTCGATTTGCTCGATAACGTCAAGGATGTCATCGGTCTGACGGTCGGTCAGCCGGACTTTCTGACGCCGTGGCACATCCGTGTCGCGGGCATCGAAAGTCTGGAAACGGGAAAATGCTTCTATACGGCGAACAGCGGCACGCCCGCGCTCCGCGAGGAGATCGCCGAGTATCTCGCGCGGCGGTTTTCACTCACGTATGATCCGGCGGACGAGATCATCGTCACGGTCGGCGGCAGTGAGGCGATCGACCTCGCGATCCGCGCACTCGTCTGTCCCGGCGACGAAGTCATCATCCCGCAGCCGGCGTTCGTCTGCTACGGGCCGCTCGTGTCGCTTGCCGGCGGCGTGCCCGTCTATATCAATACAAAAGAAGAAAACGCGTTCAAGCTGACCGCGGACGAACTGAAAGCGGCGCTCTCGCCGAAGACGAAGCTCGTCGTGCTTCCCTACCCGAACAACCCGACCGGCGCCATCATGACCGCCGAGGACCTCGCACCGATCGCGGACGTGCTCCGCGGCACCGACGTCGCCGTGCTCTCCGACGAGATCTACGCCGAGCTGACCTATGGGCACAAGCACACGTCGATCGCGTCGCTGCCCGGGATGCGCGAGCGGACGATCGTGGCGAGCGGCTTCTCGAAAACGTACGCGATGACCGGCTGGCGCCTCGGTTACACGGCGGCGCCCCGCGAGATCACGCAGCAGATGCTCAAAATCCACCAGTACGCGATCATGTGTGCGTCCACGACGTCGCAGCTCGCGGCGATCGAGGCGCTCCGCGCCGGTGACGACGACATCGCGATGATGCACGACGAATACAACCGCCGGCGGCGCTACATCGTCAGCGGTCTGCGCGGGCTCGGCATCGACTGCTTCGACCCCGAAGGCGCGTTCTACGTCTTCCCGAACATCTCGCGCTTCGGCATGACGAGCGAGGAATTCTGCAGCCGGCTGCTGAATGAGCAGCGCGTGGCGATCGTGCCCGGCACGGCATTCGGCGACTGCGGCGAAGGTTTCGCACGCATTTCCTACGCGTATTCCGTCGAGCATATCACCGCGGCGCTCGATCGGATCGAACGCTTTACCCGTTCGCTTTCGTAAAAAAGTTGAAAAAATCGCAAAAAAATGTTTTTTCCCTATTGCAATTCTCATTTCGGTGTGTTATAATGCTCCTTGCTGATTTTGAGAAGTCGCTATCATGTTATAAAATGGAGGTGCAAGCAAATGGCAAAGTGCAGTGTTTGCGGAAAGGGCGTCACATTCGGTCACAACGTCTCCCACTCGAACCGTAAGACCAACCGTGCATGGAAACCTAACATCCGCAAGGTCAAGGCGGTTGTCAACGGAACTCATACCACCGTTTATGTGTGCTCCCGTTGCCTTCGTTCCGGTAAGGTCGAGCGTACCGTCTGATAACGGACCAAAAAACATAAAAAACCGTCCCGTGGGGCGGTTTTTTTATGCTTTCCCTTGCCAAACCGGACAGAATATGGTATCATTTTCCCGGTGCCGTGCACCGAGTATTTTTTTGGAGAAACACTATGCGTACTGAAGTTCTGACGCCGCGCGCCGACCGCAAGGCGACGCTGACGACGTACATTCAAACGAAATCCGACACGCCCCGCCCCGCGATCGTCGTATATCCCGGCGGCGGCTATTCGCATCTGTCCTGGCGCGAGGCCGAGCCCGTCGCCCGCGTTTTCCTCGCCGCCGGTTTCAATGCGTTCATCATGCGCTATTCCCTCCTCGAAGACACGAAATTCCCGGACGGTGCGCTCTGGGATGCCTCATACGCGGTCTGGTACGTGCGCGAGCACGCCGCCGAGCTGAACGTCGATCCCCACCGCGTCTTCGTCATCGGCTTCTCCGCGGGCGGTCATCTTGCCGGCTCGATCGGCACGAGATGGGCGGATCCCGCGATCCGGATCACGCCCGATATGCCGCGCGGCATGAACCGCCCCGACGGCATGATCCTCAGCTACGGTGTGCTTGACGGCGGCAAATACTGGCACGACGAAACGATCGGATACTCGCTCGGCACGATGACGCCGACCGATGAGCAGCGCGCTGACGCGACCGTCATGAATCACGTCGACGCCGAGACCTGCCCGGCGTTCATCTGGCATTGCTCCGACGACGGCTCCGTGCCGCCGCGCAACTCTTTCCTGATGGCGCGGAAGCTCGACGAGTATAAAATTCCCTACGAACTGCACGTGTTCCCGCGCGGCGGGCACGGGCTTGCAAACGGCACCGAAGAGATCTGCATGGAAAACCCGCAGCTCATCGTCGAGGACGTGCAGGATTGGCTGCCGATGGCAGTAGACTGGTGCCTGCGCTGCGGTCAGAATGAAAAGGAGGACGCTGCCGTATGATCTCCGAACTGAAGACCTGTACCTCGGGCGGTCTCGTTTTCCCCGTGGCGATGTTCCGCCCCGACGACACGCTCGTCATGAACTCGCGCCCGCGCGCCGCCGTTCTGTATTTTCCCGAAGACGTCGCCGATGAAGCAGCGATCGAAAAGCTGGGAACGTTTTTCATGAGTGTCGGTTATCAGATGTTCGCGGTCCTCGCAAGCATCCGTCCCGGCGAAGAACTCGCCGTCGCGGCGTCTGCCGCCGCGTTTATCCGCCGCAACGCCGCAGAGTTCGGCACCGATCCCGATCTCATCGTAACGCTCGGCTATGGCAAAGCCGCGCTCCCTGCCGCGCTTCCTGCGCTCGCGCGCGGGCACATCGACCCTGCGTACGGCGACAGCACCGTGGCAGGTGCAATCGTCGAGCGGCCGCTCTTCCCCGCCGATTTTCAGCCGGGTGAGGTCTGCACCGCGGACGCCGCACCCGTTTACGCCGCCGGCGAGCCGAGCGACGACGCGCTTCTTTCGCTCGGCGAGGCGCTGACCGACAACGGCATCGTGTTCTCGCTCCACCTCGGGCCGGAGCCGCACGATGCGTTCCTGCGCTGGATCTACCGTATCCGCCTCGACGCCGGAAAAGTCATTCGCTGAAAAAAGTTTGAAAAAATTTCATTTTTCTATTGCATTGACACGGAAAGCATGATATAATGCAATCTGCGTGCGAATGCGCGCCGGAACAGTCCGCTGCAGCTCTGCATGAATGTTCCCGAATCAAATCCCTTTCAGGAGGTCTGTCATGACTAAACTTGAAGCGTTTGCAAGTGAGCAGATGAAGTCTGAACTCCCCGAATTCTCCGTCGGTGACACCGTCCGCGTTGCCAACCGCATCAAAGAGGGTTCGAAGGAAAGAATCCAGATGTTTGAAGGCGTTGTCATCGCCCGTCGCGGCGGCGGCATCTCCGAAACCTTCACCGTTCGTCACGTCGCCTACGGCTGCGGCGTTGAGAAGACGTTCCCGATCCACTCTCCTTTCGTTGAGAAGGTCGAAGTGATCCGCCACGGCAAAGTCCGCCGCGCGAAACTTTACTACCTCCGCGACAGAGTCGGCAAGAGCGCCAAGGTCAAGGAACTCATCAACCAGTAATTCGCTCGAAAAGAGCCACCGCATAGCGGTGGCTCTTTTTCGTTCTGTCGGGACACCGGCGTTGTCACTTCTCTTGCACTTTTCCGCCGGTTGTGGTACAATATCGCATATAATGCGGATAGGATTAAGGAGACGTTTATGGAGTTTTTTGTCAATACGAATGCCGCTTTTCCGGGCGATGGCAGTGCCGCGCATCCCTATCGGACGATCGGCGATGCCGCAAGGATCGCACGTCCCGGCGACGTGATCTCCGTTTTGCCGGGCGTGTACCGGGAATGGGTCAATCCCTGCCGCGGCGGCCGGGCAGATGCCCGGATCACGTACCGTTCCGTGGTGGTCGGCGGCGCCGTCATTACCGGCGCTGAACCGCTGTCCGGCTGGACGGACGTGGGCGATGGTCTCTGGCAGACGCGTGTCGATAACGCGATCTTCGGCGACTATAATCCGTATACCACCTATATATGCGGCGACTGGTATTTTGCCAGGACCTGCCGGCATACGGGGTGTGTCTTCATGGGAGACGAAATGCTCGGAGAAGCCGTCAGTCTCGAAGAATGCGCCTCTGGCAAACCGGCCGCCTCAAACTGGGACCCTGCCGGCTCGGAACGCCGGTGGTACACCGAACAGGACGGGAACGAAACGGTGATCTGGGTCTATCTCGGCGGTCTTGATCCCCGAAAAGAGAACATGGAGCTGGCTGTCCGGCGGAACTGCTTCATGCCCGACCGGGAAGGACTTGGCTATATTACGGTCAGCGGTTTTACCCTCTGCAAAGCAGCGACCACGTGGGCGCCGCCTGCTTCTTTTCAGGACGGGCTGATCGGTCCGCACTGGAGCCGCGGCTGGATCATCGAGGACTGCGAGGTTTGGGGCAGCCGCTGCGTCGGCATCTCGCTCGGCAAGTACCGTGATCCGGACAACGATCAGTATTTCTTCCACAAACGTGTCAAGAGCGCCACGCAGATGGAGCGCGACGCGGTCTGCCGCGGTCAGGCGTACGGCTGGTCGAAAGAAACCGTCGGCAGTCACACCGTCCGCCGGTGTCATATCCACCACTGCGGACAGGCCGGCATCGCCGGCAGGATGGGCGCCGTATTTTCCGTGATCGAGGACTGTCACATCCACCATATTTGTACTGACGGACAGCTGGGCGGCGCGGAAACGGCCGGCATCAAGATCCACGCCGCCATTGACGTTCAGATCCGCCGCAACCGCATCCATCACTGCGTCTTGGGGCTGTGGCTCGACTGGCAGGCGCAGGGAACCCGCGTCTGCGGCAACGCGTTCTGGGACAACTGCCGGCCGAAAGGCATGGCGCTGGGAGAAGGCAGTATGTTCAGCGGCGACGTATTCATCGAGGTGAGCCACGGGCCCACGCTGGTGGATCACAACCTGCTGCTCAGTCCGGTCTCGGTGATCCTCTGCACGCAGGGCGCGGCGTTCGTTCACAACCTGTTTCTCGGATCGTTCGCCCGCGTTTGTTCCGGCACCGGCGACCGTTATACGCCCTA
>JAKSPV010000085.1 GCA_024404475.1 Clostridia bacterium
CTCCTTCAAGGTAACCGGTTTCAAAAATTCATGTTCCGGATATAGGAATCATTGAACAGTTTGCTTCCGCCGAGGGAAACGGGGACGGCGATTTTGCGGATCGCGCCGAGACGCGCGCGGACGGTATCGTCGGTCAGCGTCCGGGCGGCGCCGAGGAATGCGGCGTTGCCGACGGCCTGCATTTTCCCTTTGAGTTCCGCGGGGAAAAGGCCGATCCTGACTGCCGATTCAGCACAGAGGTGCTTTCCGAAGCCGCCGGCGATGAAGAACGTGTCGATGTCTTCACAGCGGCATTCCGCGACCGCGGTCAGCGCAGCGATGCCGGCGGCGATCGCCGCTTTGGCAAGCTGGATCTGCCGGATATCTTTCTGCGTGACCTCCACGTCGGGAGAAAGGCGGCTGTCTCCGACAAGGAGCCCGGTTTCGTCGATGATCCCGGCGTCCAGAAATACGGCCGAAGCGTCGATGATACCGGAGCCGCAGATGCCGAGCGGCGCTTCCCCGCCGATCGTCGTCCAAGAGACGGCGCCGTTTTCAAAGCGGACGGAGTCGATCGCGCCGGGAACGGCCTCACACCCCGAGGAAATGCCGGCGCCCTCAAAGGCAGGACCCGCCGCGGTGGAGGCGACGTAAAGGACGCCCTCCTTATAAAGCGCGATCTCGCCGTTGGTGCCGACGTCGCAGAGAAGTGAAATCTCATCTTTTTCCGTCATGCCCATCGCCTCCGCGGCGCAGGTGATATCGGCACCCACGAAAGCGGAAATGCACGGCGGGAGGTAGGCGGCGGTGCCCGCGACGCGTGCGTCGCAGTCGAAGAGGCAATCCGCCTCGAACGGCGCACGGGAAAGTGTTTTCGGCGAACGCCCGGTCAAAAGGTACAGCATGGCTGTGTTGCCGGTCAGCACCGTTTTTTTGATCTGCGAGCACCCGGCGCCGGCGGCGCGAAGGCACTCGTCGGTAAGGTCGCGGATCGCTTTTTCGATCAGCTCACGAAGCATATCGGCCCTGCCGGAAAGTGCCGCGGAGATACGTCCGATGACGTCGGCGGCGACTGCCGTCTGCGGGTTGCGTGCCGACGATACGGCAAGCTGTCTGCCGCTCCGGAGGTCGTAAAGGCCCAATGCGACGGTCGTCGTGCCGATGTCGCACGCGACACCGAGATCGCCCGGCAAAAAGCGGTCGCTGCCCGGAATATCGGTCTCATTCGTCTCGATCTGCATCGCGGTATCGCGATCGGAAAGATCGAGGACTGCGTCGCCGAGAAGGCGCGTGCGGCAGGCAAGCCGTTTGCCGAGCCGCTGCTCGGCTTCGTCGGGCGCAGAGAGCGCGCCGGTGACGTTCACCGCACATTTGCCGCAGACGCCGCGCCCGCCGCAGAAGTGCGGCACGGTGATCCCGTTTTCGGTGAGGATCAAGTCGAGAAGCGGTTTATCCTCCGCGCGGAATGGGATCTTTCGGGCGGAACCGTGGTCAAGAATCGTCAGTATAGCCATACTATGCTCCACCCTGTCCTTCCTTTTGAAATGATGGCGGGATACCCACCCGTTTCATGCGTTTTGTTTGATCTTCTCCCCGAGAAGCTTGATATACGATGGCTCTGCGCCGCAGCACCCGCCGACGTAATCGACGTAATCGAGCGCCGGAAGCACGTCCCGCACAAAGTCCTCCGCCGAGTATGCCGCGGCGGTCGTGCCGTCGGGCGCCGTGATCGGCTTGCCCGCGTTCGGCTTGAACACGAGCGGGAGTTTCGTTTTCCCGCAGAACTGCCGCATGACCGGCTCCGCGAGATCGGGGCCGAGCGTGCAGTTCATGCCGACGGCGCTGACGCCGATCTCTTCCATCGCCGCGATGAAATCTTCCACGGAGTTGCCCATGATCGTCCTGCCGACTTTTTCAAAGCTCATCATCGCATAGACCGGCAGTCCGCTTTTCACCGCTTCCTCGGCGGCAATGCGGATCATGTCGAGGTCAATGAAGGTTTGCAGCGTGATCGAGTCGGCGCCGGCGGCGGTACCCGCCGCGATCATTTCCGCAAACATTCCGCGCGCCTCATCCGCGGTCATATCGCCCCACGGCTCCAGCATCTGCATGAGCGGGCCGACCGAGAGAGAGACGGTGACGTCCTTCCCTGCCGTTTCTTCTTTGGCGATCCGGACGCCGCGCATGATGACGTCGCTGACGTCAAAATCTTTGTATCGCGCGACCGTTTGCCGGTTAGCGGAAAACGTGTTTGCCAAAATCTGCCTGGATCCGGCGTCGATAAAGCGGCGGCAGAGTTCCCGAACGAATTCCGGATGCGTGACGTTGTACTGCCAAACGGGGACTTTTTCAGCGCCGTTTTCCTCGGCGAGTTTCCAGAGATTCGTGCCGACGGCGCCGTCAAGCAGCGTAATATTTTGCTTCATGGGGTCATTCCCCGCGGCAGAATGCCGCGGCTTTTTCCGCCGCCGTTGCGGCGTCGGGCGTATAGGCGTCGGCACCGATTGAACGGCAGTATTCTTCGGAAACGGGCGCGCCGCCGATCATGATCTTGACCTTGTCGCGGATGCCCTTCTCCTCGGCAAGCTTCACGACGTCCTCCATAACGCACATCGTCGTCGTCAGGAGCGCGGAGCAGCAGATGATGTCGCAGTGCTGCTCGACTGCGGTACTGATAAACGTCTCCGCGGAAACATCTGTGCCGAGATCGACGACTTCGAGCCCTTTGCCTTCCATCATAATCTTCACAAGATTCTTGCCGATATCGTGAAGGTCACCGCTGACGGTGCCGATGCAGACCTTGCCGATCGACGCACTTCCC
The DNA here is from genome assembly GCA_024404475.1 of Clostridia bacterium. Classification (GTDB taxonomy): domain Bacteria; phylum Bacillota; class Clostridia; order Oscillospirales; family CAG-272; genus JAKSPV01. The sequence continues at coordinate 2,801 of JAKSPV010000085.1, forward strand.
GCGGCGGCAAGATGCGGCTTCAAAACGCCGAGGCCCTCTTTCATGGCGCGTGCAGCAACCATGACGTTCGGCACGAAGATCTCATAATTTTTAAATTTCTCGCCGACGACGTCCATGCCGGCGAGCAGCCCTTCGTTAAGGATCGCCTCCGGGGCGAAGCCCTCATCGAGCGCTTTCTGCACAAGTTCTTTGACGGTCTTTGCCTGTCCCTTTTGCAGTTCTTCGGAAATATCGGGAAGCAGCATAACGTGTACTCCTTTTTGTCCGTTTATTTTTTGTTCATACAATGTCTCTCATACGGAGGATCCCGTCCCAAAGCCACGTCTCCCAGTATGTGTTATCGTAATACGGATCGGTGACGATCTCTTCGAGGGAGACGGTCTCGCCTGTCAGTTCTGCGGCAGCGCCGGTCAGCTCCGCCGCCATGGCGGCAAGCGGTGCCATCTCACCCTCGCCGAAGAAGAGGATCGAAGCACCGCCCGGCTTTTTCCCGTCGAGTGCCGCCAGCATTTCGGGAATGCGCAGCGCCTCGCCGAGGCGGAGAGCAGGCAGCGAATCACCCAGCATCGTGAGATCGCCGACAAGGCGGTATTTCGTGCCCCAGCCGATGTCGTACGGCGCGCCGCCGATCGAATCAGGCTTCGCGTTGCCGATGCCGGTGAGGTCGGGGACGAGAACCCGGAAACCCGCTTTGATCTTGCGGCGGATGAACCGGGCATGCGACGGAAGCGTCTCCGTCCCGCCGTTCCACAGCGCGACGACCGTGCCTGCGCGGCTCGCCGGCTCCGCGCCGTCAAACAATATGCCTGTATTGTAAAGTCCGTCCACAGACTGCCACAAAACCTTGGCGTACCAAATATTATCAACGGAACCCTCTTCACTCAGGCACGGGCAGGCCGTCGCAAGTTTTCTGCCGCCGAGCGCCCGGTCAAGAAGGTACTGCCGGCGCTGCTCCGGTGTGACGGCTTTCCGAATCTCGCGGAGTTCGAGCATCCGCTCCGTGATAAGGTCACGGACGGGAACGTAATCGGGCATTTCGCGGGAGACACAGCCGGTTTTCGTGACGGCGAGTTCCGCCGCCGAATGGCCTTGGAACGTGCCGGGCTTCGCCGTTTTTTCTCCGCGGAAATGCTTCGCCAGAAAAGCGGTGAACGCATCCGCAAGCGATGCGGCGTACTCGTGCCCCGTCTCCGAAACGGCGACGGCGAGCCGGTCGCCCGCGCCGAGCATCTCCCAAAACGGGCGGATCGCACCGCACGTCTCCATACTGCCGTCGAACGGGCAGAAATCGTGTCGGTTCAAAAGGACGAGCAGCGGCTTGCCGCAGAGCGAAAGAAGCATAGCGGCGTAATCCACGCCGCGTGCGGTGAGGCCGAACCAGTGGTGTTCGTTGTCCTTGTCGCGCCCGAGCCGGAGCATCGCGTTCTCCGACGTCGTGAAGGAGCACGGCGCGGCCGCGGCAATCTTATCGAACGAGGTCAGAATCGCCATGTAGGTCATCGTGCCGCCGCCGGAGTTGCCCGTCACCGCCACGCGGTCGGAATCAACGTCGGGGCGCGCCCGAAGCCAGTCGATGAGACTTTCGACGTCGTGGGCGAAAAATCTTGCCAACGACCAGCCGAGCGGACGGCATTGCAGATCGAGGTGATCGTGCTCACCGGAGCAGCCGTGGAAAACGGTGCGCCCGTCCTCGTCCGGGTACTCGCTGCGCTCGCCCTGTCCGATGGGATCAAAGATGAGCGCGGTGAAGCCGTTCTCCGCAAGCGTCTGGCAGACGTTCTGATACTCTCCGAACGCTTTGCCCTCGTCCGTGTGACCGGGGCACACCAACACCGCGGGATTTTTCGTTTCGCGCTTTTCGGGGACGTAAAGATTCGCGGGAATATACGCGCCGCGGCGCGGCGAGATGATATATTTTTCCACCTTGTAGCCGTCACAGGCGAGCTCGCCCGTTTTGACGGTCTCCGTCGGGATGCTCTCGGGACGTCCGCCTACGGCTTCCCAGAACCAGCCGCGAATGTGCTCTGCCCTTTCCCGAACGGCGGCCTTACTCGTCAGCGCCGCACGCTCCGCTTTGGCTTTTTCAAGGCAAAGGCGGATGCGTTCGTTCACGCTCGCGCGGAGGCCGTCACCTACGGGATCGCCGCAGCGAGTGCCGGATAGCTCCCAAAACGAGCGCACGCCGGTACAACAGTTTTTCCATTCAGAGAGTCGGGATTTCATACGCCTCTCCTCTTTTCAATTCAATTTTCCGAATTTTTCAATGCCGCGCATGATCCCGCGGATCACCGGTACGTAGCGGTCGTACGGCATATCCTCTGTGATACCGATAATGAGCCGCGAGGGATCGGCCGCCTCGCCGATGATGCGGAGCGTGTCCTCGATGATCTGCTCCTCCGAGTGCATCTGCCATGCGGAGGGAAAATGAAGCGAGAGCACTTTATCCTTAAAGATGCGGCTCGCCTCTTTGACGGGCGGTGACATGCCGGGATCGTACGCCTCGATGTAATCGAGCGGCGTCTCGGCGATGAGGTCCATGATCGGGCCGTTGCAGGCGTCGAGGTGGCAGCCGAGCAGCTTTCCCCTCGGATGCATCCGTTTCGCCGCTTCTTCGTATTCCGGCATATAGTATTTCTGGAAGCCCTCGCGCCCGATGACCTCCGGCGTGACGTTGCCGCCCTGATTGATCAGCTCAACCGGCACGGGCGCCGTCAGGTCGTACATGATCTTATACTTCTCATGAAGGATGTCGATCAGCTCCAGCATCTTGTCCCGGTTATCCATCCATTCGTAGCAGAACTGCTCCGCGCCGAAGACGGACGAGAACATCTCCTGCATCGGCTCGGCAGGCAGATGGACGCGCATGAGGACGTTGCCCTTTTTCTCGTTCTCCCGAAGCCCGTCCGTCAGATTTTCGTAGGCGGGCGCGTACTTGATATTCCGGTAGATGTCCGCAAGCTTCTCATAATCGCTCTCGTCCTTGAACGGGAACTCCGTCGTCCACGAGGTCACCGCGTCGGTAACGTTCGCGTAAGAGAGGTCTCCTTTCGGCGTATGGACGACGAAATGCCGCTCCACGTCGCCGTTCGGTCTCGTGAGGCATGACTTCTCCTCGATATAGGACTCGTCGGACCAGACACGGTAGGCGACCTTGCGGCGGATCATCAGGATATCGAGTGCCGGCAGTTCCTTTTCATAAGGGCGGCCGACGACCTTCGTCTCGTAGATCGCAAACGGCACGTGGGCCGGCGTTTCGCGGTGAAAAACCGACAAAAAACGTTCATAAGGCGTCATGATGATGCCCCACGCAAAACCGGGAAAAAAACGCCGGTTTTTTCATTTTCCATACGTTCATTATAGCAAAAAAGAAGGAAAAATCAAGACGTTTTCGGGGAAAAGATTTTGGGGACAAGCGGAGCCAGGCAAACTGCCGGCGCATGGATTTGCTCTGCCGTTTCTGCGAAAAAAGGACGCCCGTGCGGCATCCTTTTTCGATGGTCGAGATGACAGGATTC
>JAKSPV010000086.1 GCA_024404475.1 Clostridia bacterium
GGACGAACCGGCGGACACGTTCCTCCGCACCGACGGCTTCCGCAAGGGCTTCGTGCTGCTCAACGGTTTCAACCTCGGGCGTTTCTGGGAAATCGGCCCGCAGAAAACGCTGTACGTTCCAAGATCGCTCCTCTGCCCCGGTGACAACGAAGTGATCGTCTTCACCTCCGACGGGCTCTCGGGCGACGCCGCCGTCACCTTCACCGACACGCCCGATCTCGGCTGACACGAAGGAGATTTTTTCATGATCTTACAGGATTTTCACACGCACACGACGTTTTCGGACGGCTCGAACACGCCGGAGGACATGATCCGCGCTGCCATCGCGCGCGGCATGGAACGCATCGGCTTCTCCGATCACTCCTACACGCACTTTGACGAGCGGTACTGCATGCGCCGCTCCTATGTGGAGGAAGAGCCCCGCGCGATCGCGGCGCTCCGCGAGAAATACAAAGAGCAGATCGAGGTCTACTCCGGCGTCGAACAGGACTACTGGTCGGACGCGCCGACGGACGGCTTCGATTACGTCATCGGCTCGGTGCATTACGTTCGCTTCGGCGACGAGTACATCGGCATGGACGAGGGCGCGGACCTCTTCCGTTATGCAGCGGAAAAATATTGTTCCGGCGATCCCTATCAGCTCACAGCGGCGTACTTCCGCACCGTCGCCGACGTGAAGCGCAAGACGGGCTGCGACGTCGTCGGTCACTTCGACGTCATCCGCAAGTTCAACCGCGGCGGGCAGCTCTTCGACGAGAACGATCCCCGGTACCTCGCCCAGGCGTTCGCCGCCGTCGATGCGCTCCTCCCGACGGGCGTCCTTTTTGAGATCAACACGGGCGCCGTCCACGGCGGCTATCGCGACGAGCCGTATCCCGCCCCGGCGATCCGCGATTACATCGCGTCGAAAGGCGGACGGTTTCTTATGTCAAGCGACAGCCACGCGACGGGGACGCTGCTCTACGGCTTCGACCGCTTCGCGCCGGAGAACACCGCGGCGGACGGCGCATGGCTGCGAAAAAAATGACGCCCCAGGTGTTTTTTGCATTTACCGCTTGACTCTCCCCTTAGAGGATGAACTATATTGTATCCGGAGACGGAAAGGAGATCGTATCATGCTCAAAATAGGAGAGTTTTCGCGGCTGTCACTGACGACGGTCAAAGCACTGCGGTTTTACGAAAAGGAGGGGCTTCTGCGTCCCGCGTCCGTTGACGAATGGAGCGGGTATCGCTTTTACGAAACAGCCCAGCTCGAAACGGCGGCGAGGATCAAGTCCTACCGTCAGCTTGGGCTGTCCATTGAAGAAATCAAAAGCATCTTTTCCGGAGAAGATGTGCACCGCATACTGACCGAAAAAGCAGCGTTCCTCCGCAAACTCCGGCAGGAAACAGACCTCCGGCTTTCCGTTATCTCATTTATGCTGGAGGAAAAAGAAATGAAGTATCAGGTTACGGAAAAAGAGATCCCCGAGATGATCGTATACACCGCGGAGACGGTTCTCCCGCGGTACGCGGACTGTATGCAGTGGATCCCGTCTGTCGGCGCGGAATGTCTTGCGCTGAACCCGGGGATCCAATGTGCTGAGCCGCCGTACGAGTTTTCGGAATATCTTGACGGGGAGTACCGGGAGCAGGATGTCCGCATCCGCCACAGCGAGGCAGTCCGGTCGTTCGGCAGGGGAAACGAGCATATCGCGTTCCGCACGCTGCCTGCCGCGAAGGTGCTCAGCATCTATCACAGGGGCGCATACGACACGATCGGTGAGGCGTATGCGTTTCTCATGGCATATGCCGAGAAGAACGGGTACGAAACGGCAGGGCTTGCGCGGGAGAGCTACATCGACGGGATATGGAACAAAGAGTCGCCGGAAGATTGGCTCACGGAGATTCAGCTGCCGGTGAAATAAAACGAAATGCGGGGCGCCTTTCCGAAGGCGCCCCATTTTTTCATAAAAAACGCCGTCGACTCTTGTCAAATGGAGAAAAATCGTGTATACTTGATGTAGAATCGGAGAAGAAGGGCAAATCGTGACCCTCCTCTGTTTCCGCCGGCTCATCCGGCGTCGGATGTTTGAAAGGACAAAACGGAAAAATGTCTGTTTTTGATGTACTGACACTGATCTGCGGCCTGGCGCTCTTCTTGTACGGCATGAACCTCATGGGCGACGCGCTGAAGCGCAGCGCGGGCAATAAGCTCAAGATCACGCTCGGGAAGCTGACCTCCACGCCGCTGCTCGGCGCTCTGCTCGGTCTCGGCGTGACCGCGATCATCCAGTCGTCCGCCGCGACGACGGTCATGGTCATGGGCTTCGTCAACGCGGGCACCATGACGCTGACGCAGTCCGTCGGCGTGATCATCGGCGCGAACGTCGGCACGGCTGTCACCGCATGGCTGACCGGTCTTTCCGGCCTCAACGAAAGCGGCGCGGCGATCGCCGACGCGCTCAAATGGCTGACGCCGAACGCCTGGATGCCGCTGCTCGCCTTTGCCGGCATCCTGCTCTGGATGTTTGCGAAGCGTGACCGCCAGCGCGATATCGGCGCGATCATGCTCGGCTTCTCGATCCTCATGGTCGGCATGTCCACGATGTCCGGCGCCGTCGGCGCTCTCAAAACGAGTCCCGAGTTCCAGTCCATTCTCGTCGTCGTCAACAACCCGCTGTTCGGCGTTCTCGCCGGCACGGTGCTTGCCGCGATCGTCCAGTCCTCCTCCGCCGGTATCGGTATTCTCCAGTCCATGACCGTCACGGGCGCGCTTAGCTTCACAACGGCTTTGCCGCTCGTCATCGGTATCAACATCGGCTCGTCCGCGCCGCCGCTGATCTCCTCGATCGGCGCGAACCGCAACGCGAAGCGTGCCGCATTCGTCTATCTCGCCTTCAACGTCATCGGCGGCACCGTCTTCCTCGGCGGCTACTATGCGCTCGACGCGCTGCTTGATTTCTCGTTTGCCGATGAAACGGTCAATATGTTCGGCGTCGCGCTGACGCACACGGTCTTCAAGGCAACGGCGGCGATCATCATGCTGCCGTTCTCGAAGGCGCTTGAAAAGCTCTCCGGGCTCTGCGTGCCCGACAAAAAGGACGACAGCCCCGTCAGCCAGCTCGACGACCGTCTTCTCAACACCCCGTCCGTCGCCGTCGAGCAGGCATCCTACGTCACCCGCCAGATGGCAAAGCTCTCCGCGGAGGCGATGCAGAACGCGATCGGCCTTCTCGGACATTACGACGCGAAAATCGCCGACGAGATCCGCCGCAGCGAAGCGGAAGTCGATAAAATGGAAGACTCGCTCGGCACGTACCTCGTCAAGCTGTCGGGTCACACCATGATCGACAAGGATAACCGCGAGATCACGAAGATGCTCCACCTGATCGGGGACTTCGAACGCATCTCCGACCATGCAGTCAACGTTTTGGAATCCGTCGAGGAGGCGCGCGACAAGGGCATCGTGTTCTCCGCGGAAGCGACGCACGAGATGGCGGTGCTCCGCTACGCAGTCAGCGAGATCATCTCTCTCGCCGAGCGGTGCTACGAGGAAAACGACCTCGCGCTTGCCGCCGAAGTCGAGCCGCTCGAACAGGTCGTTGACGACCTCAAGGATCAGATCAAACTCCACCACGTGCTCCGCCTGCAGAAGAACGAGTGCTCCATCGAGCCCGGCTTCATCCTCTCCGACCTTCTGACGAACTTCGAGAGAGTCTCCGACCACTGCTCGAACATCGCCGGCTGCGTGATCGAGCTCGGCCGCTACGACGAGCTGAACATGCACCAGTACCTCGGCGAAGTCAAAAAAGGCGGCGACGAGTTCGACCGCAAGTTCCTCAAATACCAGAGCAAATACGCGCTGTAAAAACGCCTTTTGCATCAAAAAAGAAAGTGCAAGTCGAAAAGACTTGCACTTTTTGTTTATCGGCGGCAGATGCGCGCGGTACGCTCCGTCATGACGATCATGAGAACGAAGAAAACGGCAAGGAAGACGGGCAGGATCCGGAAGCTGACGGCGTGTCCGAGCAGGCCGAACAGCGGCGGCATGAACGTCGAGCCGACGTACGCGCTCGCCATCTGGATGCCGATGATCGCGCCGGAGTTCTCCGCGCCGAAGTACACCGGCGTCGAATGGATGATGCATGGATAGATCGGTGCGCAGCCGAAGCCGATCACGATGAACGCTGCGAGCGATACGGCGGAGGACGGCACGAACATGAGTCCGAGCCCGACGAAAAGCACCGCCGTGCCGATGCGAATCATATTCCGGTCGCCGACGCGGTTCATAACGAAGCCGCCGAGAAACCGCCCGACGGTGAGCCCGATGTAGAAGAGCGCCGCATAGCGCGCCGCCTCTTCCGTGCCGATCCCGCGTACCTCGACAAAATAGGTGCTCGCCCAGTGCATCGCCGTTGCTTCCGCGGCGCAGTAGCCGAGAAAACCGAGAAGCAGCGACGGCACGCCGCGGATGCGGAAGATACCGGCAAGGCCGATGTGCTTTCCTCCGGCGGCCGCTTCCGTGGGGGCATGGACTTTCCACACCGGCACAGTCACAAGAAGAATAAGCCCGATCACGAGCTGCACGAGCCCGACGGTACGGTAGCCGGCGTGCCACGTTGCCGCCGCGAGCGCGCGGCTCATGACGAACGGGCTGACGATCGTCCCGACGCCCCAGAAGCAATGGAGCCAGCTCATGTGGCGCGAGGTATAGTGCAGCGCGACGTAGTTATTGAGCGCGGCGTCGATCGCTCCCGCGCCAAGCCCGTACGGCACGGCAAAAACGATGAGCATCCAGAATGCGTTCGAGACGGAGAAGCCGAAGAGCGCGAGCGCCGTCAGAAAGACGCTCGTCACGGTGACGGCGGCAGTACCGAAGCGGCGCGTCACCCTATCGGACAGGAGGCTGGAGACGATCGTCCCGCCGGAGATGACCATCGACACGATGCCCATGGCAGAGACGGAGACGCCGAGTTCCGGATATATGACCGGCCAGCCGGAGCCGAGCAGCGAATCGGGCAAGCCGAGCGAAACGAAAGCAAGATAGATAAGAACAAGGAGAAGTGTTGCCATAAGACCACCCATGAAGAAAGGGGCTCTGTCGTCAAAGCCCCGCTTTTTTATTTATCAAACAGAACACGCTTTGCGTTGCCGGAGAAGACGGCGATCTTTTCATCCTCGGTAAGCAGCGGATCGTTCGCGACGGCGCCGATGTAGGCCGCCTGATTGCAGACCGGGTAATCCGAGCCGAAAAGGAAACGTTCCTTGCCGATCTGATCGATGCCGTAACGGAGGATGCCGTGACGGAAGATGCCGGTGCCGGAGACGTCGAGCAAGTAGTTCGGGTGCTTTTTCATACGCTCGATGTGGCGGAGATAGACGGCTTTCTCGCCGGGGTGCGCCATGACGAGTTTGAGATCCGGGAAGCGCTCGGCAAAGGCGTCCATTTCATCCGGCGTACCGGAGTGGAGACTGACGACCATGCCGTACGCTTCGGCAAGTTTGAATATCTCATCGAGACCGGGATGCGCGTAGCCCCAGCCGTGCATATACGGCACGAGTTCACCGATGAGACGGTAGCCGTTCTGGTGCATCCATTCGATCTGCTCGCACGACTCACGGACGAAGCCGGGATGCACGTGGAAGCCGGGCGTATAGAAGCGGCCGTAGTACGTTTCCATCTGCAATGCGCGGTCATTCAAGAGGCGGATGTCGTCCCAAGTCGTTTTCTCGCGGGGCATCGGGTAGACGATTGCGGAGCCGCAGACGTGCGAAACGCCGCACGCTTTCCAGTCCGCCAGCGCGGAATCGGGCGTCATCGGGATGATGCCGGCGTAATTGCTGACGTTGCCCGAAACATCCGGGAACGGATGCGTATGGAAATCAATGATCTCGTAGTTCATAACATACCCTCCCGCAGATAGTAAAAAAGACGATTCGGAGAATCGTCTTTTTGGAGCTAGTGGTGGGGATTGAACCCACGACCTGCTGATTACGAATCAGCTGCTCTACCACTGAGCCACACTAGCATCATCTTTATCGTTTGTCTGTTTCCGTCGCACCCGGTGCTCCGCCCCGGGACGACCTGCTGATTACCGAACTTCGCTCCGCGAAGCTCCCACAGCTGCTCTACCACTGAGCCACACTAGCATCATCTTTATCGTTTGTCTGTTTCC
>JAKSPV010000087.1 GCA_024404475.1 Clostridia bacterium
AGAAAATCACGATTTTATGTAAAAAAAGAACTTTTAGGCAATATGACGACAAGAAATGTGGTGTTATTAAATCATTGTACGCTTCGTGTGATATTTTTGTTACAAATCATGTCATATTTGGTGTAAAAATCGGGGCAACAGTCCCGCTTTTTATTTCATTTCTGTTCCGTTCGTTTCAGCGCAATCAGCGACGCGACGAATAAGAGGCACAGCGCCAGAATGATATACAGGTGTGCGAGCCCGTTATAGTTGAACGCCCAGATGATCCGCACCCACCCCTCGCGGCGGATCTGCCAATAGAGTGCACCGAGCAGCGGGATCAGTGCCGAAAGCATCACACGGTCTGCCCTGCCCTCACGCCGTACAGCGCTGCGGACGGTGATGCAGAATCCGGCAATACCAACGACACCCGCGACGATAACAAATGCACGGATCATATCCTTAACGAAGAACACGTCGAGGATCATGATCGTCAAATAGGCAGCCAGAAGCGCGACGTGAAGTCCGATCACGATACCCCGGCTCGGCATTTTCTCTCGGAAACGGTAAAGCGCAAGCAGAAAAAACGCGGCGACGCTCTCGAACATCACGGCATAAAGCGGTATCCACATAAGCCGGAACATCATGCCCGTGCAGAAATAATGGGCGATGAAACCGAGCAGACATGAGGCGGCAAGCGACGCAAAAAAGAGCAGCCAAAGACGTTTCTCTTCGCGCTTTTCGGTTTTCCTGCACGCAATAACGGCAATCATCGGCAAAAGCATCAGCCCGCCGAAAAGGTCGGTCAGGGCGCCGGTCAAGTTGAGTTCGTAAAGGAGTTCTTCGCTCAAAGGGATCCCCCCTATTCTGTGATTATGCTTTATTTTAGCACGGAATCAAGAAAAAAGCAATAAAAAAGGCCGCCCGACGGGCGACCCTATGTTTACTTCTTATTTCAGGAGTTTGAACTTGCCGATCAGAGGCAGTTCTTTCGCCTTGCCGTTGCAGACGTTGATGATGCCGATAACAACAAGAGCGATGATGATGATATCGATCACGAGACCAAGCAGCCAACCGATAAGCGGAATTTTGCCGAGGATCGAAGAAACGATAGCAAGAATAATGTCAACGATCAGAAGCACGAGGCCCTGGTTAGCATGGAAACGAGCAAACTTGGATTCTTTCGCAGCGAAGATCGGAATCAGCACGAGGATACCGAGATATGCGAGAACACCCATAAGTTTGTTGCCTTCCACATCTTCCTTCGTGTATTCGGAGGTCGTGTCGGGCGTGTTGTTCAGTTCATTGAACTTGTCCTTAAAGTCAGCCATTGTTTTTCTCCTTAGAAAAAATATTTTTGAATCAATTCCGAAAAAGATGTGAAATTGTTTCGGTATAATCATTATAGTGTATCACTTCTCATTTTGCAATAGTTTTTCACAAAAAAAGCAAAAAGGCGGATCTCATACAGGCGCCCCTGCCCGGTTTATCTTGACAGAAACATCAAACCGTGATACAATACGGGCAACGCGGGTATGGCGGAATTGGCAGACGCGACGGATTTAGGATCCGTTGGGCAACCGTGCAGGTTCAAGTCCTGTTACCCGCACCATATCAAATGCGGCATAGCCGCTGTCTTTTCGGAGGACATTATGGAACAGACGAACAATCGCCGGGTGTACGGGATTTCCGTCGCCAACCCGGTCGTCGTTGACAAAGCATACCTCAAAAAAACGGTCGATTACGCCATTGAAAACGGCATCAACCATATTCAGATCATAGGCCCGATCCACGATCCCGTGCGCGGCAACCTCGACGGCATGACCGTCTACAAAAAGTACGCGCAGTTCAACGAGGGACGCGACACCGCGTTCATCAAAAATACGATGGAAGCGTTCGCCGAAGTCCTGCCGCGCGCAAGAGAGCACGGTATCAAGCTCTACGTCTGGCACCACGAGCTCGAGCTGCCGGACGATTTCGGCAAGGTCTTCCCTGAAACGCTCAACGAATACGCCGATTTCGAGGTCACGCACCCGATCATCAAGGACTTTCTCGAACACAAGGTCTATGATTTCTTCGAGGAATACCCGACCGTGGACGGCATCGTTCTGACGCTGCACGAGACGAAAGTCCCGCTTCTGAAGCTCAAAAGTCAGAAACTCGGCCGCACCGAACGCGTCAAGTACGTCACTGAGATTCTGTATAATGCCTGTAAAAAACTCGGCAAGGAGCTGATCGTCCGCCCGTTCGCCAGCATCCCCGAGGACTACAAGATGCTGATGCAGGCGTACGCCGAGATCTCCACCGATCTGCCCGTCATGGACAAATGGACGCAGTTTGACTGGAGTCTGTGTCTCCCGCACAACGCGTTCTTCCGCGAGATCAAACAGAACCCGCTCATGGTCGAGACCGATATTTTCGGCGAATATTTCGGCAAGGGGCGCCTGCCGCTCATGCTGCTCGAACACATCAAGGAAAAGGTCGAATACTGCGAGAGCTTCCCTATTCTCGGCTACGCCTCACGCATAGACCGCAACGGCATGGTGCCGTTTGACGACGTGAACGAGGTCAACCTCGACATCATGAACGCGACGATCCACGGTGAGTCGCCCGAGGCAGCCGCCCGCGCGTTCTTCGCGCGACGCTATCCCGGCGTCGGCGACGAGGTCTATGATCTCATGCTGCCGACCGAGGACATCCTCCGCCGGATCATTTACCTCAAAGGGTACTATTTCAGCGAGCTCAGCTACTTCCCGACGCTCAATCACTGCAAGAATCACTTCTACTTCGAGATGATGAAGGAAAACTTCGCGATCCGCTCGAACGAATGGTTCATTCCGATTGGCTGGGAGCGCGGTCCGATGGCGGGCGTCATCGCCGAAAAGGCAAGCGCCGCCGCCGAAGCACGGGGACTGCTTGAGAAACTCGAATCGCTGAAAGACCGCTTCACCGCCGAGGACTACGCGGCGCTTCTCCTCAAATACCGCAACCTCGTGCTTGTCGCGGAGGTCTGGCAGACGCTTCAGGAGACGTTCCTCCACTACGCACGGTACTTTGAAACGAAAGACGCGGCGGAGGAAGCGGCGCTCATGACGTCGCTCGACAAGCTCGCATCGCAGAACGAAGCCGGCGAAAAACTGCTCGGCAAGCGGTTCTACTGCCTCCTCGGCAACGAAGACAGCTACGTGGACTTCATCGGCAATTTCGTCCGTGAGACGCGCGAGAGTTTCGTCGCCGAAAAAGCCGAAGACGAGGCGCTTCGCCGCGCGAACGTCCTTGACTACGTCATCTGCGGCGGCGGCAGCGAGGGGCACAAGCTGATGAAGGAAGTCAACTTCAGCGACACGCGCTTCCGTGGCGGCGAATTTTGCCGCTTCCCCGGTAACGCGAAGGGTGCCGACTGGAGCCGCGTCAACGCGCATGGCTGGTTCAGCTACGAGCTTGCCGTCCGTCCGGACGCCGATACGACGTTCGAGATCACGCTCGGCTCGCTCAGCGACAAGCTCGCGCTCCGCGTGACGCTCGACGGCGAGGAGACCGAGATCCGCGAGCCGCTTCCCGCGGGTGAGCAGAAGACGCTTTGCCTCACGAGAAAGCCGGACGGCAAAACGGCGGCACGCATCCGCATCGACCGCGTATCGGGCGATATGCCGTGCGTCTTCCGCATCGTCACGAAATAAATACACAAGCAAGAACGGTCGCCCGGAGGGCGGCCGTTCTATGTTTCGGAGGGAGTCAGACGCGGGTGCTGCCGGATATGGCAGCACCCCTTTTTTGAACGTCCCAGAGGCGCCGGGCGGCGCCTGCCGATTCTCTTTTTCAGAGCGTGCCGGTCGCGGTCACGGTCGTCACGCCGGGCGTCGTCAGGACATTGCCGGTCGCCGGATCCTGCGTGAAGGTCGCCGGAGGAACGGTGATCACGCCGCTGATCGTACTGAACACACCCGTCGCCGGGTTGTAGGTGTACTCCCGCGCCGGTGCCAGCGCCGCGCCGTTCAGCGTCGCCGAGACGTTGCGGAGCAGCGGATCGAACGTATCCGTGAGGATGACGTCGTCGTCCGCGATCGCCGCCGTGTTGCCGTAGTTCTGGATCACGAACGTATAGGTGAGCGTGCCGTTATCCGCCACGGGAACGGGATCAATCGACTTCGTGATCATGAGGTTCGGCGCGGCTTCCGCGGTGACGGTTTCGGCGAGCGGCGGCGGCGTTGCGGCGCCGGTGCCGTTTACCGTTGCGGTGTTCGTGATCGCGCCGTCTGTCGCCAGAGGCGCCGTCCCGTTGACGGCGGCTTCATAGACGATCATAAGATTGCTTCCCGCCGGAAGCGTGATGCCCGAGAAGACGAGCGGCGGACCCGGCGTGACGGTCGGTGCCGGTTGGAGGACACCGTCGATATAGACACGCACGGAATCGGGCGTATAGGTCAGGGGCGTTGCCGTAACACCCGGCGATACCGTGTACTGACCGAGGTCGTCGCTCACGCTGAGGTTCGGCAGCGGCGTCGTACCGTTGTTGACGACGCTGATGATATAGGTGACGTCGTCGTCTCTCGCGTAAGTGTCGATGAGTGCCGTTTTCGTACCTGAAACGGGATCCGTGATCTCACCGACCGCCACGTTGGAGTTGACGACCGTATTGTTGTAAAGCAGTTGTGCCTGGTTGGTGAATTGTGCCATGAATGGTCTCCCTCGATGGAATTGTAAAGCCAAGGGAGGGCTTTACGGTAACAGTATATGAAACCCCGGGCACTGCGGTGTCCGGGGTTTCGCGAGGAAGTTATTCAGCGGAAATACTTGACGGCTGCTTCGAACATCCGGATGTCATAATTGCCGGGGACGTTCTTATACAGTCCCGTACCGACGCGCTCGCTGTGTCCCATCTTGCCGAAGACACGGCCGTCCGGCGAGGTAATGCCTTCGATTGCATACATCGAATCGTTCGGGTTGAAATGGACGTCCGTCGTGGCGTTGCCGTCGAGATCGACGTACTGCGTCGCGATCTGTCCGTTTGCGGCAAGTGCACGGATCGTCTCCGGCGAAGCGAGGAAGCGCCCCTCGCCGTGCGAGATCGGCACGGAAACGATATCGCCGACGTTCATCAGCGAGAGCCACGGAGACTTGTTCGAAGCGATACGCGTCCGCACGATGCGGGACTGGTGACGCGCGATCGTGTTGAACGAAAGCGTCGGGCAGTCGGCATCCGTGTCGATGATCTTTCCGTAAGGAACAAGGCCGAGTTTGATCAGCGCCTGGAAGCCGTTGCAGATACCGCACATCAGGCCGTCACGGCGTTCCAGAAGGTCAGTCACGCTCTCTTTGACGCTGGCGCTGCGGAAGAACGCAGTAATGAATTTGCCGCTGCCGTCCGGCTCGTCGCCGCCGGAGAAGCCGCCCGGGACGAAGATAATCTGTGCTTCACGCGCTTTAGCGGCGAAAGATTCGACGCTGCGGCGGATACCGTCGGAGGTCAGGTTGTTGATAACGAAGATCTCAGCGTCGGCGCCGGCATCGCGGACTGCCTTGGCGCTGTCAAATTCGCAGTTCGTGCCGGGGAACGCGGGGATCAGCACCTTCGGGCGGGCCGTCTTGACAGCGGGCACCGGATAGGACGTTGCTTTGTAACTGAAGTTTTCGACGGGACCCTTGCGATCGGGAATGTTGCAGGCGTACACGGATTCCAGTTTGTTCTCGTAGATGCCGAGCAGTTCGGAAAGAACGATCTCCTCTTCGCCGCGGCTGATCTTGCCGTCATCCGTGACCACACCGACGACGCAGTCGGCAGAAACGTCTTCGGTCACTTCCGCGACAAACGCACCGTAACAGTAATCGAAGATCGCGCGGTTGCACATGCCGTCGTCATAGCGGAACCCTAGCCCGTTGCCGAACGTCATCTTCATGACAGCTTCGGAAATTCCGCCGAGGCCGGGCGTATAAACGGCTACTGCTTTGCCGGCGCGGACGAGCGCGGTGACTTTTCCAAACGTCTCGATAAGACTCTTCGTCTCGGGAAGACCGTTCTCATCGTACTTCGGTGCGAACAAAACAACTTTATCCCCTGCCCGTTTGAATTCGGGAGAGACGATCGACGAGGTCTTCTCCGTCGTAACGGCGAAGGAAACGAGCGTCGGCGGAACGTCGAGCTTCTCGAACGAGCCGCTCATCGAGTCCTTGCCGCCGAT
>JAKSPV010000088.1 GCA_024404475.1 Clostridia bacterium
AAGGCGATCCTCGGCATCCTCGCCGGCAACTCCATCATCGAGGGCGGCGAGATCATCTACGACGGGCAGGATCTGCTCAAAATTTCCGAGGACGATTTCCACCGCATCCGCGGCGATAAGATCGCCATGATCTTCCAGGATCCGATGTCGAGCCTCAACCCGATCGTCAAGATCGGCAAGCAGCTCACCGAGGCGATGATCCTCAAAGGTAAGGTTCGTCAGAAGGAAAGCCGCGCGAATTTCAACGGCTACCTTGAAAACCTGCGCAAGAAGATGATCGCCGCGATCGCGCCGGATGACGCCAAACGCGCGGAAGAGATCACGCAGAAATGCAAGAACTTCGATAAATTCGAGTACAAGCACCTCGAACTCGAGGGCGCGTATAACCTCGCCTACGAGTCCGCCGGCGAAGCCGTCTCCGAAATCGAGAGCATGGTCTTCGAGATCAGCAAGAACGCGCTCCGCGACGGCGTGTACCGCGTCAACCGCGTCATTACGCTGTCGAAACGTTCTGTCAGCACCTACGTTGTCTGGGCGAGAAAAGACGAGCTGCTCTCTCTGACCGATGCGCTCAAAAAGAAGATCTCCGCCGTCCGCAAGAATAACTGCGAGGGCGTCATCGAGATTCTGAACGCGATCAAAGAGATTCTCGCCGAAGCCGTCGCCTTCACGCAGCCCAACTTCTTCTCGATGGGCTATTACCTCACGTTCTCCGGCGAAGCGCTGCCCGAGATGCCGACAGACGAACTCAACGCGTTCCTCCGCCAGTACCTCGACGAGCACTTCATGCTTGACTTCATCGCCGACGCGAAGCAGGGCATCATCTATTCCGCCGCCGATTCCTACGAGAAGAAGCAGATCGTTTTGGACGCGCTTGCCAAGTACCGTCCGGTGCTCGGCGAGACCGAACTCGAGCGGAAGACCTGCGACGCTGCGCTGAAAGATCTTGACGAAAAGATCAAGGCGTCGATCGACGTCCTCGACATCACGAAGGACAGTATCGCGTATACCTTCATCATGGCGATGAAGACCGACGTTGATAAGTACTTCGACGCGATCGTCAAGAACAAGAAAGAAAAGAAACGCTTCGAAAAGCAGAGCGCCAAGTACGCGAAGCTCGAAGCGAAGGGCAAGGCCCCCGACTGGAAGGTCGTTCCCGCGTCCTACCTCGATCTCGAGGCGATCCGCGCCGATCTGCTTTCCCATATCGACCGTATGGCTGCCCATTACGAGCAGCTGATTGCCGCCCGTGACGAGCGCGACTACGACGCCGAGACCGTCGCTGTCATCGACTACCTGAAAGCCAACGCCTCCGGCGTCGTCAAGAAGGTCACGAAGGACGTGGCGAAGGAAAGAGCCATCAAACTGATGGAGGAAGTCGGTATCCCCGAACCGAGAAAGAGATACAACCAGTATCCGTTCGAGTTCTCCGGCGGTATGCGTCAGCGTATCGTCATCGGTATCGCGCTTGCGGCCGACCCGGACATCCTGATCTGTGACGAGCCGACCACCGCGCTCGACGTTACGATCCAGTCCCAGATCCTCGAACTGATCAACAAGCTGAAGAAAGAGAGAAACCTCTCGATCATCTTCATCACGCACGACCTCGGTGTCGTCGCCAACATGGCTGACCGCATCGCCGTCATGTATGCCGGCAAGATCGTCGAGTACGGCACGTCGGAGGATATCTTCTACCGCTCCGCGCATCCGTACACCTGGGCGCTGCTTTCCTCGATGCCTGACCTCGATACCAACGAGCGTCTGGAATCCATTCCCGGCACGCCTCCGAACATGATCTACCCGCCGGTCGGCGACGCATTCGCGGAGCGCAATAAGTATGCGCTGCAGATCGACTTCGAGCAGCAGCCGCCGATGTTCAAGGTCACCGACACGCACTACGCCGCGACGTGGCTCCTGCATCCCGACGCACCGAAGGTCGAAATGCCGAAGATCATCCGCGACAGAATTGACAGAATGATGGCGAAGGGAGGAGCCGACAATGGACAATAACCGTGAAGTACTCCTCCGTGTGGAGCATCTGTGCCAGTATTTCAAATCCGGCACGTACGAGAACAAGGCCGTCGATGACGTCTCCTTCGATATCAAAAAAGGCGAGGTGTTCGGCCTCGTCGGCGAGTCCGGCTGCGGCAAGACCACGACCGGCCGCTCGATCATCAAGCTGTATAACGTGACCTCCGGTGACGTGTATTTCAAGGGCATCCGCATCGGTGCGGGCATCCGTTCCTGCACGGACGCGATCGAAGCGGCGAGAAAAGAATACGACGAGGCCGTGAAGGCGATGAAAGCCGCCGGCACCGCCGACGCCGCGAAGATCAGCGAACTGCGCGAAAAGCGCGACGCGACGATCAAGGCGCAGCGCGCCGAGATCGCGGCGAAGAAGAAAGACCAGAAGGACTGCGACAAGGAATACATCGAGCGCGAAGTTGCGGCACTCAACGCGGAGTATAAACCGAAGATCGCCGCCGCCACCGGCGACGAGAAAGCCGCTCTCAAAGCGGAGTATAAGGAAAAGCTCCGCAAAACGAAGAAAACGCGTCTTGTTACGCAGATCCAGATGATCTTCCAGGATCCGATCGCGTCGCTTGACCCGCGTATGACCGTCCGTGAGATCATTTCCGAGGGCCTCGTCATTCAGGGCGAACGCAACAAGAAGGTCATCGACGAGAAGGTCTACGAGATGCTCGAAATGGTCGGCCTCGTTCGCGAGCACGCTTCCCGCTATCCGCACGAGTTCTCCGGCGGCCAGCGCCAGCGTATCGGCATCGCCCGTTCGATCATCATGCGTCCGGAACTCATCATCGCCGACGAGCCCGTTTCCGCGCTGGACGTTTCGATCCAGGCGCAGGTCATCAACCTGATGAACGAACTCCGCGACAAGCTCGGTCTGACGATCCTCTTTATCGCGCACGACCTTTCCGTTGTCAAGTACTTCTCCGACCGTATCGGCGTTATGTACTTCGGCAAGATGGTCGAGCTGGCGTCCTCCGACGAACTCTTCGCGCACCCGCTCCACCCGTACACGAAATCGCTTCTGTCTGCGATCCCGCTGCCCGACCCGAACTCCGAAAAGACGCGCGTCCGTATCGTCTACAACGCGCTCGCAGAGCACGATTACTCGGTCAATAAGCCGACGATGCGTGAAGTGTCTCCCGGACACTTCGTGTACTGCAACGACGAGGAAGAAGCCAAGTACAAGGCGATCCTTGCCGGTGAATAAGCTCTTATGGAAAACGAAAAACGCAAAAAGATCATCCGCACCCTCCTGAAGTACGGGATCGCGACGCTCATCGCGGCGGGACTCGGGTATCTCTTCCTGACAAAGGAAGGTTACGCCTCGTCGCTGCCTCCGGTCGATCGGTACCACATTCTCTGCGACGCGTTCATGGTGCCGGGGCTCCTCCTCATCATGTTCGGCTTGCTCGTCTTTGTGGCCAATACCGGCTTCTTCGATATCTTCGCCTTTTCGGTGAAGAAGGTCGTGCGGCTGATGTTCCCGGCGCTCGAGTACTCGAAAGAGAAATTCCACGAGTACAGAGAGCGCAAGAACGAGGAGGGCAGAGTCCGCGGATACGGATTCCTGTTCATCGTCGGCGGCGTCTTCACGCTGATCGGGGCGGTGTTCCTTGTCCTGTTTTACCGGTATTACGGTGTTTGATATGAAAAAAGCCGCTCGGAAGAGCGGCTTTTTCTTGCCATGCGGCGGGGAAGTGTGCTATACTGTAAAAAAAGAGGGAGGTGCGGCGATGAAGACCGTATTCTATACTGCCGACGTCAGCGTGCTCGCGGACGAGCGGCTGTTTTTCGCGGCGTATCGCGCCGTTCCGCCCGAGCGGCAGGCAAAGGCCGACCGGCTGCGCCTGCCGGAAGATAAACGGCTGTCGCTCGGCGCCGCGCTTCTGCTGCGCCACTCGCTGTCGGAGGCGGGGATTACCGGCGAGCCGCGCTTCGCCGTGCGCGGCGAGGGCAAACCGTGCCTCGACGGGGAAGCAGGTGTCTTTTTCAATCTTTCCCACTCGGGAACGGTCGCCGCGTGCGCGGTGTCGCCGTACGAGATCGGCTGCGACGTCGAAAAAATCGGCGGCGGCGGGCTCCCGCTCGCCCGGCGCTTCTTTCACCCGGCGGAGGTCGAACGGCTCGCCGCGGCGGCGCCGGAGGAGCAGCAGCTTCTTTTCTGCCGCCTCTGGACGCTCAAAGAAAGCTTCGTCAAGGCGACGGCGGAGGGCCTGCGCCTGCCGCTCTCTTCGTTTGAGATCCGCTTTTCAGAGAACGGCGTTCTGCCCGTTTCGCGGGACGGTCACGACTATTTCTTCCGCGAGCTGACGGACGTTCCCGGCTGCTGCGCCGCGCTCTGCACGCGCGACGGCGACGCCGGGGCGGAGCACCGCGGGGTCGATCTTGCGGCACTTCCCGAGATGCGATGAGGTGCCCTATGCGTACGATCCGATTGACAGCGGCGATCCTCGCCGCCCTCTTGCTCGTTTCCTGCACGCCCGCCGCAGGGGATGATCCCGTCCCGCTCGATACGGTGTCACCCGCCGAAACAGGTGCCGCGGTTGATACGGACGACACGGAGCCACCGGAGACGCCGCCCGAAACGACAGAGCCGGTGACGCTTTCGCCCGAGCCCGTGGAGCCGCCCGAACTGCCGGAGGTCTTGACGACGAACATCACGGGGGCTGACGCCGCCGCGATCCTTGCCCACATTGCTGAGGCTGTGTCCGCCGAGACGAGTGCGGCGGTCTATTTTACGGACGTTTCCGGCCGGTTTTATTTCGGTATCGGCGAGGAGAAAAAGTATCACTCCGCGAGCACGATCAAGGCGCCGTACTGCCTCTGGCTCACCGAGAGCGGGCAGAACATGGCGCGGGAGGTCGTCTTCTCAAAATCGACGCGGACGAGCTCGTCCAGCGCCATGACAAAGGAGCACGTCGGGGAGACGTTCACGGTCGCGGAGCTCGTCGGCTACACGCTCCGCTATTCGGACAACCAGGCGTATGAACTGCTCTGGAAGACGTTCGGCAGCGAGGATTATGACTGCTGGGTGAAAGAGCGCGGCTGGCCGTCGCTGCGGCTCGGTACGGGGGACGAATGGGCGTCGCTGACGGCAAAGGATCTCTCGCTTGCGATGGTGCATCTCTGGAAGGTCAGCGGTGCGGACGGCGTTTTGACGGAGCACCTGCTCCACACGTCGTTCACGGGACAGATCCCGCGCGGAACGCATTACCCGGCGGCGCATAAATACGGCTACAACGGCGGGACGGCGGGCTATCACGACACGGCGATCGTCCTCTATCCCGGGGAGCCGTATGTGCTGACGATCCTCTCGCGTATTGACGGCGGGGCGCCCGGCGCGAACGACCTTTTCCGCACGGTGGCGTCGCTCTCGGACGAGCTGATCGCGGTGCTGTATCCATAAATAGAAGAACGCCCGCCGGGGTACCGGCGGGCGTTTTTTATAGAGTTGAGCGGGGAGGGGGATACGCGCTTTTCTGAAGAAAAACTGCACAAAAGACTTTGGATAAAAGTCATCCATTGTCCGCGAAACGTTCCCGGCCAAGCGGGATTCAGCGATGAATATACATTCTTGTCATTTCAGGTTCTTCATCACCCTGCACCATACACAGGAACTCCCAACCATAGCGTTCATAAAAGCCCGTGTGGTCTGTGACGAGATAAATCGGAGATATTCCTTTCTGCCGACAGTCCTCCACTACCATGTGCAGCAGCTGTCCTGCGATTCCTCTGCCGCGATACGCTTCTTCCGTGTATACGGCACACACGTTGGGCGTCAGGTCTTTTCTGTCATGGAAATCATTCTCGATGACGCCTAAACCGGCGACTATTCTGTCAGCGTCAAGGCATAAATACCAGCCGTAATCCGTCTCGCCGCTTAAATATGCTTCCATACAGGCAAGATATGCCTCTTTCGGTACACCCCACTTGCGGTGAAACCATTCCGCGGCTTTCTCCTTGATCGACGGCATTTCCGTCAGATTAACATACTTGCAGCTGCTCATTTCGGTCCTCGCGTATTCTGGCTTACTTCTTTACAAACTCCGCCCCGGCGGCATCGCGGAAATAATCCCACAGCGACGCGACGGTGAACGCCT
>JAKSPV010000089.1 GCA_024404475.1 Clostridia bacterium
CTCCGCTTCGTTTCTCGCTTTCCTGATTATCCCGCTTCTGACGATGCGTTCCTTCTCCGGCGAAAAGAGTTCCCGCACGGATCAGCTTCTCTATTCCTTGCCCATACGAACGAGCGGTATCGTCCTCGGCAAATACTTCGCCGCCGTGACGGTGCTGGCGATCCCGCTTGCCGTTTCCGGCATCTATCCGCTGGTGCTCCGCGCGCTCGGTGACGTCCGCCTCCTCAACGCGTACGTTGCGCTTGTCGCGCTGTTCCTCCTCGGCTGCGCGCTCGTCGCCGTCTGTATGTTCATCTCGTCCCTGACGGAAAGCCAGGTCATCGCCGCCGTTCTCAGCGTCGGCGTCGTGATCCTCATGTACGCGATGAACTCTTTTGCTGCGGCGATCTCCGTCGAGCCGAGCGTCTCTCTGACGGCGCTGATCGTGCTTGCCGTCTTTGTCGCAGTGCTCACGTACCTTCTGACGAAGAGCTGGATCATCTCGCTCTCCGTCGGCGGCGTGCTCACGCTTCTCACGGTCATCTTCTACGCGATCGACAAGTCGAAATTCGAGGGCCTCGTCCCGGAGATCATCTCGAAGGTCGCGTTCTTTGACCGGATCATCAACTTCGCGAACGGTATCGCCGACATCGGCGCGATCGTTTACTACGTATCCGTCGCATGCCTCTTCCTTTTCCTGACGACGCAGTCGCTCGAAAAGAAACGCTGGGCGTGAGGAGGTGACAGACATGGAACAGAACAAACTTTCGAAACGCCTGCGCCTCGGCTCGTACAGTCTCGTGCTCTGCGCGATCGTACTTGTCGCCGTCATCGTTCTGAACGTCATCGTGTCGTCGCTCCCGACGAAATACACGAGTATCGACATCTCTCCCTCCGCCGTCACCGAGCTCGGTGACGTGACGCGGGACTACGCCGCGTCGCTCACGGGCGGTGTTACGCTGTACCAGATCGCGTCGAGCGGCAGCGAGGACGAGGTAGTCAAAACGCTCCTCCGCCACTACGCGGAGCTTTCTCCCCGTATCACTTTCAAATCGGTCGATCCCGTGACGAATCCGACGTTCCTTTCCGCGTTCGGTGCGGAAAACACGGAAGAGAACAGTGTCATCGTCGTCAATGACGAAGACGAAACACGCTTCAAGGTCCTGCCTTATACCGATCTTTTGGAGTTCTACATCGCCGAGTTTGACGACTTCTTCTCGTACGGAGAGGCGGACTATTATTATAAGGTCTATTCGACGTACTACCAGACCGAACTTACGATAACAGAATACTTCAAGGGCGAGCAGATGATCACCTCCGCGATCGACTACGTCGTGAGCGACGATCTGCCGAACGTCTACGTCCTGACCGGCCACGGCGAGTCCGCGCTGGAGGATTCAACGGCATCCATGCTTGACGCCGATAACCTGATCATCCACAACGATTTTTCGCTCATTCTGCAGCCGTCCGTGCCGGACGACGCCTCCGTCGTGATCATCTGTCTGCCGACAGCCGATATCGGTGCGGACGAGGCAGCGGCGCTTTCCGATTTCATCGACCGCGGCGGCGCACTCCTTCTCGTGTCGAGCTACGCCTCGGAAATCCGTTTCGCCGAAATGCCGAACCTTATGTCGCTTGCCGGAAAAATGGGTCTCACCGCGAAAAACGGCTTCCTCTGCGACGAGGACACGAATCATTTCACCTACTATAACCGCCAGTACTACGCGCTGCTTCCTACCGCCAATACGTACGGCCCGCTGTCGCTGCTCGACGGAGCCGCCTCAAAGACATTCATGTTCCTCAGTGCGCACCCGATCGCCGCTCTTCCGGAATACGACGGCAAAGCTGCCGTGACAGCGCTGCTTGCCACGTCCGATAAGGGCTATATCAAACTTGACACCTCCTCAATCGCCCGCACGGAGGGCGACGAGACCGGCGAGTTCATGATGGGCGCTTTCTCCGAGATGCCCGAAGAGAACGGCGGAGGCCGCTTCGTCTGGTATTCCAGCTCGTATATCCTCGCGGATCTCTACGCCAACCGCGATCTCTTCATCTGCACGGCAAACTACCTCGCCGACCGCGAGACCTCGATCTCCATTTCCTCGAAGCTGCTTGAGGAAACGTACCTTGCCCCGATGAGCGAAGGACGGATCAACGCATGGTCTGCCGTCATCATCTTTGTGATCCCCGGCTTTATCCTGGCGGGCGGCTTCTTTATTTGGTTCCGCCGCCGTCGCCGCTGAGGTGCTCCCATGGCGAAGACAAAAAATAAACGGCCGCTGATCCTCTGTGTCGCCGCCGCTGCGGTGATCGTGCTTCTCGTGCTGCTCCGCTTCCTGCCGGGGTGGCTCGAAACGCCGGAGAAGCCGGCGGAAACCGGCTCGACCGATACGACTGCCGCGATCACGGATTACCTCTATACCGACCTCCGCACACTGACCTATACGGCGGGCGGGGAAACGATGCATTTCTCGCGTGACGCCGAGGGCGCGTGGACCTACCTCGACGATCCCGCGTTCCCGCTCCTCCCCGATCCGCTCGAGAACATGGCGAGCTATATTTCTCAGCTCTCCTCGGCGCGGAAACTGGGCGCCGACAGCGGCGCCTACGGCTTTGACGAGCCGACGCTCGCCGTCGAGGCCACCTACGCGGACGGTACCGTCCTTACGCTTACAGAGGGCGCGTACAGCGCATTCACCGGGCAGTATTACCTTCTGTGCGGCGGCGAGGTCTGCCTCGTTTCGCCGATGCTGCTCCAATGCTTCAGCGTCCCGCTGTCCGATATGATCACGCTTGACACGCTGCCTGCCGCCTTGACGGAACATTCGATCCGCAGAATGGAACTCCGCGGCCCGGACGGCCGGGAGAAAACGATCGACGACGAGAACGGCGTATTGCTCGTCATGGACGTCTCGACGTACGTCTTCCCGCTGACGACGTGGATCGCGCCGCACGCCACAGCAGACGAACTTGCCGAACTCGGCATTACCGAGAGCAGCGCCTCGCTGACCGTTTCGTACGAGGCGGAGGTCAGCCCGTCGCCGGAGATCGCGCCCGAGAAGCAGATCCTCTCGTTCACCTATCGCTTCGGCAAAATTGCCACGCCCGAGAGCGAAAGCGGCGAGACGGACGAGCCCGTCGTCTGCTTCACGTTCGGTGACTCCACGATCGTCTATGTGATGCAGGCGTCGCTGCTTGATGACCTCTGGCAGTTCCTCGATTATGAAGTGCCGGAAACGTTCGATCCGACAGAGCCGCCGGTCTATGAAGCCGGCTGAGGTGATTATGAAAACGATCGTATATGAAACGCTTCCGCCGGAAGCTCTGGCGATCCGCATGCAGGTCTTCGTCCGGGAGCAGGGCTTCACGGATGAGGAGGACGAGCACGACGGCTCGTCGATCCATCTTGTCCTCTTTGACGGCGAGACGCCCGTCGCGACCTGCCGCACGTACCTGCTTGATGAAGAGACCTACCTCATCGGGCGCGTCGCCGTTGTAAAATCACGCCGCGGGGAGCACCTCGGTGCGCTTGTTCTCAGCGAAGCGGAGAACGAGATCCGCCGCCGCGGTGGAAAA
Source organism: Clostridia bacterium (assembly GCA_024404475.1). GTDB lineage: Bacteria > Bacillota > Clostridia > Oscillospirales > CAG-272 > JAKSPV01. The sequence continues at coordinate 3,556 of JAKSPV010000089.1, forward strand.
GCCGTCGTCATCCACGCACAGATGCAGGCGCGGGACTTCTATCTGAAACAGGGCTACGCCGAGCGCGGCGTTTTTGACCTCGATCAGGGCTGCCCGCACACGTGGCTGGATAAGAGATTATAAAAAAAGGGCAATCGTTTGATTGCCCTTTTTCTTTACGGTTCGATGTGCATTTCCTCCGTCTTGCCGTTCCAGTCGAGTACGACCGTGATCGGGCGATCGGCGGTGACGTGCAGAACGGGTTTTTCATCATCCGACGCACGCGCGTCACAGATGAGTGACACCGTCGCGTCGCCGAGTCGGTAGTTCTCGATGCCGTGCCGCTCCGTGCGATTTACGTGCCAGACGATGCGATGATGCAAGGCGTCCGACTCAATGCCGAAGACGAACTCAAAGAGGATCGAGATCGGCGCGAGCCCCGTCCAGCCGACGAAATCCTTTTGCGCGCGCTCGTTTGCACATGTGCCGTCGCACTCCGCGCTGTAATTCTCGTGCAGCGTGCCGGTGACGTTGAAGACGGACGTGACGAGCCCGACATAGTTCTCCGCGATCGACGCGGCGAGCTTTTCATAGCCGTACTTGCGGAGCCCGAGCAGCACCATGTAATTGGTCGGTGCCCAGACGGCGCCGCGCCAGCCGCAGTATTCCGGTGTGTAGAGCGGGTGATCGGCGGCGAGCGACGGGATCATCCACTTGCGCTTGAATTCACCCTCGTTTTCGAGATGCGCGATGAAATCTGCGCGGCGATCCTCCGGCACGAGCCCGGCGATCAGCGTCCAGTACGCGCCGATCGACTTTGCCGTGCCGAGCGAGCCGTCGCGGTAGCGATCGAAATAGAACTTCTCGTTCTCGTCCCACATCTTGTCGATCGCTTTGCCAAGGAGTTCTTCCTCCTCGCGGAGCCAGCCGGTCTCGTCTTCGCGGCCGAGCACCTTCGCCATCTTCTGGAGAATCTGCGCGTTCATGTACTGCTGGGCACACGTGTCGATCCAGCTCATGAAGCCGTGGTGGTGGCTGACGTTGTATTCGGACTGCATCCGCGGCGTGTCGTCCATGCCGCACGCCCAGCCGGTGCTCCAGTAAGTACCGTCCTGCCACGTGCGGTGGAGCTGGAGCCAGTGATGATACGCCATGAGCGGATCGAAGACGCGCGCGAGGCGCTCTTTGTTGTCCGTCTGGAGAAAATACAGCCACTCCGACCACGCGAGAATGTTCGGCCCCGTGGAGCAGGGATCGTCACGCGTGAACTGTTCGCCGGGCTCGTCCTCGCAGATCTCGCGGCAGATGAAGCCGTCGCGGTGCTGATGCGAGTAGAAATTGTCGAGTGTCTTCTGAAAATCAAAGATATGGCTTGCGTACTTGCCGAACATCACGATGAACGACGAGTCCCACATGAAGAGGTAGCCGTTGAACGCGGTGTCGATGAAGTTAGAGACGAAACCCGCTTCACGCTTGGCGCAGCGCAGATTGCGGAACGCGATCTGCCACGCTTTGTCGTAGCAGCGGAGCGTGTCGTCGTGTCCGTCCCAGATCGGGCGCGGCAGGCGCTCTTTGATCTCGTCGTACGCCGGGATCGCCGTGTCGTCCGCCGGCATCGAGAGAAACGTGTTTTTTGCGACGTGCGGCTCGGGGACGTACGTCAGGTTGTCGTTCATGAGAAAATGCTTTGCCATAGTCCAATTCCTTTCGGATCGTCAGATTCAGATAAACCACGGCTCGTCCGCGGGCTTGTTTTCTTCTTTTACGCGCTGCTGTGCCTTTGCCGCCGATAGAACGATCACGGGGAGATGCGGCCGCTCAGCCCGGAGAAGGTCAACGCACCGTGCCGCCGTCGCGCCGCTTGTCACCATGTCGTCGAGCAGCACGATCCCGTCGATATCGGGAATGACCGTGTTCCGTTTCCGGCAGAAAGCCGCCTGCGCGTTTTCCTCGCGGTCGCCGCTCGTCTTCTGTTCCGTCCCGCCGGTGCGGGCGATCAGTTCGAGAAAAGGCATCCCGCACGCTTTGCCGACCGCTTTGGCAAGATCGCGCGCCTGATCAAAGCCGTATTCGCGCCTCGCGTCGGTGCTGCGCGGCGGATACGTGATCGCCCAATGACGGAGCGAGAGATGATACGTCCCCGCGTGCTCACGGAGAAGAGCGGAGAGTTCACCCGCCAGAAAGGGAAGTGCCGGGTGCTCGTCCTGCCGCTTGACCGTGTAGAGCAGCCGGTCGCCGAGCCGCTCGCTGTCGTAGTGATGATAGAAATAGAGCGACAAGAGCGTGACGTTTTCTCTTTTTTTCAGCGCACCCGGCCGGCAGAGACAGCGCCGCGCCGGGGAGCCGCACCTGTCGCATGGCTCGCAGAGGACAGCCGTCCATTTTCCGCGGCATGCGGGGCAGAGCGTTTCAGCGTCAGAAACATCAAGCACTTCGCCGCAGAGCGGACAGTGCGGCGGCACGAGATAGCGGAGGATCACGTCGACCTTCTTCCTCGGTCGTCCGCCTTGCGGCGAAACGCTTCGCGCCCGGTGCAGCGCCACGCGTGCCGGTCGCTATCGCCCCTGT
>JAKSPV010000009.1 GCA_024404475.1 Clostridia bacterium
CGCGGGAAAGCGCCGCGTTCTGGCGCGCGTCCCAGAGCCCCGCGCCGTCCGCTTCCGGGATCCGATCCGACCGGTAGAGCCGCGCGCCCGCCGCCGAAAGTTCGGCAAGCCCGCCGCTTTGCAGCGCCGAAACGGAAACGACCTCTGCCGCAAACGATGCGAGCGCGTCCCGTGCCGCTGCGGACGGCTCAGGCGCGAGATCGCCCTTGCTGAATATGCCGATGACGGACGCGCCTGTACCGCAAACGGCAGTTCCGAGCGCCCGGATCGACGCGAGAAGTTCATCCTCCGGAAGCGACGTGTCCGCCACCGCGAAGACAAGCTCCGCGTCCCGGATCGCCGCCTCGGCGCGGCTGATGCCGATCTTTTCCACCTCGTCCGCGGTGTCGTGGAGCCCCGCCGTGTCCGCGAGCCGCAGCGTGATCCCGCCGAAGTCCACGACGTCTTCCAGAACGTCGCGCGTCGTTCCCGGGATCGCCGTCACGATCGCACGTTCCGCGCCGCAGAGCGCGTTGTAGAGTGCGCTTTTGCCGACGTTCGGCGCGCCGCAGATGACGGTGCGCACGCCCGAGACGACTGCCGCGCCCGTTTTGTACGTGTCAAGCAGGGAAGCGATGCCGCGCCGCGTTTCGGCGATGACAGCGGCGATGTTTTCGAGTCCGCTCTCGCCGACGTCTTCCTCCGGGTAGTCGATCGCCGCCCAGAGCGCAATCAGCACCTCCGCAAGCGGCGCACACAGCGCGTCCAGCTTCTCCGAGAGCCCGCCGCGCACGGCGCGGGACGAGAACCGCCGGCGGCTTTCCGTATCGGCGTCGATCAGAAGACCGACCGCCTCCGCTTCCGAAAGCGTCAGCTTGCCCGCCGCGAACGCGCGGCGGGTGAATTCCCCGCGTCCCGCCGGCGCGGCGCCGGCTTCGAGCACGGCCGACAGCACCGCCTCCGTGATCGCCGTGCCGCCGTGGCAGGACAGCTCGGCGACGTCCTCGCCCGTGTACGACGCGGGCGCCTGATAAAACACGGCAACGCCGGTGTCGAGCACCTCGCCCGCGGGCGTCGTGATCTCGCCGAACGAGGCCGAACGCGGCGCTCGCTCTGCGGTCTTCTTTCCGTTTTTCGCGTGAAAAACGCGGTCGAGCACGGCGGCGGTGTCCGCACCGGAAATCCGAACGGTGGCAATGCCGCCCTTGCCGCGGGGCGTCGAAACGGCGGCGACGGTGGTCTGCATGGGAAGTCCCTCCCTGAAAGTTCATTTTTCGCTTTTATTGTATCACCCGGCGGCGAAACTTGCAACAGAAAAACGGCGGGGGACTTGCTTTTTTTCCGCCGGGAGGGTATAATTTCATTAGAAATCGGAAAAGAAGAAAGGATTTACCGCTATGGCACTGAAAGCAAGATCCGAAATGGACGCCCGCTACACGTGGGACCTCACCCCGATCTTCAAAAACGAAGAAGAATTCAACGCGTCGCTCGCCGCGACGATGGCGGCGACAGACAAGTTCACGTCGTTCGCCGGACACCTCGGTGACTCGATCGAGACGCTTCTCGACTGCTACAAAATGATGGACGACGTCTCCCTCGCCGCGGAGCGCATTTACGTCTACGCGTTCCTCCTGAAATCCGGCGACGGCGGCGACGCGAAGGCGCAGGAGCTCTCCGCGAAGGCGATCAACCTCCTCGTCAAGCTCCAGACCGTGACGTCGTACATCCAGCCGGAGATCCTCGCGATCCCGGAGGAGACGCTCCGCACGTGGATGGCGGACGAGCGGATGAAGAATTACCGCTTCGGTCTCTCCGACGTGCTTCGCGCACGGACGCACACGCTCTCCGCGGCGGAGGAAGCACTGCTGGCGAAGCTCGGCGACGCGCAGAACACCCCGTCGAATGCGTACGACATGCTGACCGACGTTGACATCGTCCACAGCGAGATCAAAAATGAAAAGGGCGAGACCGTCCGGCTGACGCCCGGTACGTTCGGGCTCTTCCGCGAGAGCGCCGACCGCCGCGTGCGCGAGGATGCGTTCAACGCGTATTTCGGCGACTACAAGCAGTACAACAACACGTTCGCCGAGTTGTACGGTGGCTCCGTCAAGCTCGACTGCTTCAACGCCTCGGCGCGGAACTTTGACAGCGCGCTTTCCGGCGCGCTCTTCGGCGGCAACGTGCCGACGTCGGTGTACCATTCCCTCATCGACGCGATCCACGACGGTCTGCCGACGATGAAGAAGTACCTCGCGCTCCGCGCGAAGATCATGCAGCGGCCGGAGCTCGATATGTACGACCTCTACGTGCCGATGATCCCCGACGCGATGGGGAACTTCCCGCTCGAAGACGGACAGAAGCTCGTGAAGGAAGCGCTGAAACCGCTCGGCGAGGACTACGCGAAGATGCTTGACCGCGCGTTCGCGGAACGCTGGATCGACGTGTACGAGAACCGTGGCAAGGCGTCCGGCGCGTTCTCGATCGGCGTCTTCGGCGTGCATCCGTACGTGATGCTGAACTACACCGACGCGCTCGAGGACGTCTTCACGATGGCGCACGAGCTCGGCCATTCGATGCACTCGTGGTACTCCGACACGACGCAGCCCTACGCGACGCACGACTACCGGATCATGGTCGCCGAGGTGGCGTCCACGGTGAACGAAGTGCTGCTGTCGAAGTATCTCCTCAAGACGGAGACGGACAAGAAGCGCCGCGCCGCGATTCTCAACAAGCTTTGCGAGGGCTTCCGCACGACCGTGTACCGGCAGACGCTGTTCGCCGAATTCGAGATGAAGACGCACGAGATGTACGAGAAGGGCGAGCCGCTGACGGCCGAGGCGCTGAACAAGACGTACAAAGCACTCGTCGAGACCTACTACGACGGCGCGAGGGTGCCGGAGATGATGCAGTACGAATGGTCGTACATCCCGCATTTCTACCGCGCGTTCTACGTCTATCAGTACGCGACCGGCTTCTGCTCCGCCGTCGCCATCGCAAACCGCATCTACGAGACCGGCGACGCCTCCGAGTATCTGCGCTTCCTCACGACGGGCGGCAGCGACTACCCGATCGAGGAGCTCAAGATCGCCGGTGTTGACCTCACCTCCCCGAAAACCGTCGCCGACGCTCTCCGCGTCTTCGACGAAACCCTCGACGAACTCGCCGAGCTGCTCGGGTGACAACGTGGGGCGCCTTTTGGAAAAGGCGCCCCACACCCCGCGAAAACTTTTGGACTGTTTCCCGCTTCACCAATAAAGAAAGTGCAAGTCGCAAGACTTGCACTTTTTGTTTCAGCGCACACTTTTCTGTATTGGTGAAGCAGGAGCAGTTACACGTTGCACTTCGCGCAGCGAAGTGGCAGAGCGACGCAGACGAACGCGCGGCGCAAGCCATACAACATGTCGCTCCGTTTCCGGGGTCCGGGGGCGTCCCCCGTGTCCCCTCACTCAGCCGGGACGGGGTTGACGGTCGCGCAGCCGTAGAGCAATTCGCGGACGGCGACGGACTCGTAGATGTTCGGCAGGTAATCAGCGCCGTAATAGTTCTCGTAGTAGCTCTTGAAGATCTCGGGCGTCGTGCCGTTTTCCTCGGCGAGCTCGGCGATCCATTCGTCGTAACCCGCGGTCGTATCGACGTTTTCGGCGAGAATGAGGGCGGCGAGCACCATGTTGTCCTTCACCCAGTCTTTCGCGTACTGGAGGACGGCGTCCTCGTCGGCGAAGTCGTTCTGCTGGAGCGCGGCGGCCATGGAGTAGCCGTAGTAGTCACCGTACTGCGCGCAGTAGTTGAGCAGGTACTGCTGATAGAAGAGCACGGAGTTCTCCGGATATTTCAGAACGGTCGCGCCGTCATAGACCATGTTCCAGAGCGCCTCCTCGGCGTCTTCCTTGGCGCCGACGTCGGCGGAGTGCTGCAGCATTTCCTTGTATGCCGCGCGGAACGCCTCGACGCTTTCCTCACCGAAGAACTCCCGGACGATCTCATCAGTCAGCTCGGTCGGGACGGTCTCCTCGCCGGCGACGTAGTGCACCGTGACCGTCCATTCGGCGGTCTTGCCGTTGAAGAGTTCGGCTCTTTCGGGATCCTTCGCCGGGTCAACGTATTCCTCCGGGAACGCGAGGTCGAAGACGAACGTCTCGCCGACCTTGTGGCCGATGAACGCCTCGGCGTAGCCGGGGATGTAGCCGCTCTCCTCGACCAGTTCGATCGACGCGTATTCGAGCGTGCCGCCCTGGAATGCCACGCCGTCGATCTTGCCGACAGCGTCGAAGACGACCTTGTCGCCCTCTTTGAGCACGAGCGCGTTGCCCTCTTCGTCTTTGTAGAGATGTTCGAAATATTCAAGATCGCCGTCCTCGAACTCCTCCATGAGCTCGGCGATCGCCGCGTCAACGTCCTCGTCGGTAATGGTCACGACGACGAGATCGACGGAGAAGGATTTGTAGTCCGGCAGGGTGAGGTATTCGCTGTAATCGAGCGAGCGGTAGCCGTTGAATTCGGCGACGGTCGGCTCCGGATAGTCGTCTACGAGGTTGTGCGCGGGCGCTTTCGTGTCGTCCGGATCCTTGTCATCCAGCACCGTGCAGGCGGCGGCGGAAAGGAGCATCGCAAGCGCGAGAAGCACCGCGAGGGTGCGGCAGAGAAAAGATTGCATCATCATGATCTCCTGTGGTATAATATGGATGAAGACAGTATAGCGCATTTCTGTGAAGAAATCAACACATTCGTGTGATGACGGCGCGTTTTTTCGCACCGCGGGAAAATTTTTTGCCGATGCGGGAACTTTTTTTCCGGCGGCGCGTCTAACGGGACGAAAGCCAACGGAAAAATGAAACCGGAAAGGAACAAAACGATGAAAAACGCACTTCGCATCACGGCGCTCGTCCTCGCGGCGGCGCTGCTGCTCCCCGCAATGTTTGCCTGCACGCCGGTGAACGGGACCGAGGACGACCTCGCCGCGATCACGCGGCATGAAATGACGCCGGAAGAAGCGGCCGCCGCCGGGGGACGTCTCCCCGCAGTCGCGGAGAGCGCGTCGGCGCTCGGGCTCACGCTTTTCCGCGCGACGTACCGCGAGGCGGGGAAGGGCGTTCTCGTCTCGCCCCTGTCGATCCTGACCGCGCTCGGGATGCTGTCGCTCGGGACGACCGGGCAGGCGGCAGAGGAGCTGGAAGCGCTGCTCGGGCTTCCCGCCGCGACGTTCGGCGACGCCATGCGCGTTTACGCCTCGGCGCTCGGCAAGGAGCTCACTGCCGCGAATTCCGTCTGGATGCGGAACGAGCGGCTCCATGTTGAGAAATCGTATTTACAGGCACTTGCCGACCGCTACGACGCGGGCTTCTTCCGCGCACCGTTCGACGAGGGGACCGTCCGCGATGTCAACGCGTGGATATCCGACAAGACGGACGGGATGATCCCCGAGATGATCAAGGAGCTGAGTCCGAATGACGTGATGCTGCTCATCAACGCGCTCTGCTTCGACGCCCTGTGGGAAAAAGCGTACGAGGAGACCGAGAAGGTCGCCGGTGGCTTCACGAACCGGGACGGCGGGAAAGAAGACGCCACATTTCTTCGCTCGGACGAGAACGTGTTCCTCTCGCTCGACGACGGGACGACCGGCTTTCTGAAGCCGTACGACGGTGGGAAGTACACCTTCGTCGGTATTCTGCCGCCGGAGGGCGCGGATTTTGACGTCTACGTGGACAGCTTCACCGCGGAGGCATGGAATGCGCTCTGGGCGAGCCGCTCGTACGACGGTGTCCGGACGGCGATGCCCGCTTTCACCGGCGACACCGACGTTCTGATGAACGATATGCTGAAGGCGGCGGGCATCCCGTCCGTCTTCGATCCGGCGGCGGCGCCGCTCCGCGGCATCGGCTGGTCGGACGGAGGCGAGCTTTACGTCGGCTGGGTGCTCCATAAAACGCACATCGAGGTGTCGGCGGAGGGAACGAAGGCCGCCGCCGCGACCGTGATCGGTATCCTGGACGAGTGCGTCGCAGTCGAGCCGATGCACACCGTAACGCTCGACCGCCCGTTCCTCTACGCGATCGTCGATGCCGAGTACGGGATGCCGCTTTTCTTCGGCTCGGTGACGTCGCCGGCGGGCTGATCCGATCCGAGAACGAAAAAAACAAAAAGGAGATCAGGCGATGAAACGAATTCTTGCTTTTATCATGGCAGCCCTGACGGTGGCGCTGCTCTCTGTCGGCTGCACGCCGGTGAACGGCGCGCACGACGATCTCAGCGACCTCGAACACCACGAGGTCGATACCTCGGGCGTGAAGCTCGAAGACGACTTCGCGCTCGCCGCGGCAAAGCTCGGGGCGATGCTGCTCCGCGAGGTGTACGCTTCCGAAGATAAAGAGTCCGTCCTCGTCTCGCCCGTGTCCGTGTTGACCGCGCTCGGCATGCTCAATAGCGGCACGACCGGCAAGGCGAAGGAAGAAATGGCGGATCTGCTCGGCGTTTCGGCCGAGGAACTCAACCGGCTCCTCTGCGCGTTTGAGAAGACGATGACGCAGCAGCTCAAAACGGCAAACTCCGTCTGGATCAAAAATGACGACGCGCTCCATATCGAAAAGAACTATCTCCAGACGCTCGCGGATTATTACGACACATCGCTTTACCGCGTGCCGTTCGACGAGGAGACCGTGCGCGACGTCAACGCGTGGTGCCGCGAGAAAACGGACGGCATGATCCCGGAGGTCGTGGACGAATTCGATCCCATGACGATGATGCTCCTCATCAACGCGCTCTGCTTCGACGCGAAGTGGAAGGACACGTTCCGGAGCGAGATCGAGGAGAAAAGGGGCTTCACGAACAAAGGCGGCGAAAAAGAAGACTGGACGCGCCTTTCCTCGACGGAGGGAACGTATTTCTCGCTCACCGACGGGACGGCCGGCTTTATGAAGCCGTACGAGGGCGGAAATTACGCGTTCGTCGGCATCCTGCCGCCGAAGGACGCCGATTTTGACGCTTACGTGGCCGGCTTCACCGGCGAGACGTGGGCGTCGCTCTGGGAGAGCCGCGAGAGCGGTCTCAACGTGCACGTCACGCTGCCGAAGTTCACGAAGGACACCTCGACAAAGCTCACCGACATTCTGCAAGCGGCGGGCATCCCGTCCGTCTTTGATCCGGCGACGGAGCCGCTTTTCGGCATCGGCTCATTCGGCGACGACGGTGTTTTGTACGTCTCCGACGTGATCCACAAGACGCACATCGAGCTGACGGCGGAGGGGACGAAGGCCGCTGCCGTGACGGTGGTGGATATCAAAGCCACCTGCGCTGAGCCGGATATGTCGAGAGAACGCTACGTCGTCTGCGACCGGCCGTTCCTCTACGCGATCGTCGATGTTTCGACCGGCACGCCGCTCTTCCTCGGGTGCGTGACGTCGCTCGCAGGTTGATTTCCGGCTCACCGATATCGAAAAAGCACCCCGCGGGGTGCTTTTTTCGCGCTTTCCGTCTTCGTTTGTCCCCAAAAAGCGGATATTATCCCGGACAGTAGACAAATCGCGGCAATCGTGCTATAATGATACCGACGATCCTATCCAAAAGGAGATAATAATGATGAAACACACCGGAATGAAGCTTCTTGCGTTCGTGCTTGCGCTCGCGCTTTTCTTGCCGCTCGCTCTGACGTCGTGCAAACGGCCCGTCGAGCCGCCGGAGCCGGAAGAGCCGAAGACCGCCGAGGGCGTTCTGGAAGACGCGATGAAAAAACTCGAAGACGTGATCGCCGGGAATTTCACGTCCTTTACGATGACGGACACGGGCTCGGAAGAGTTTTCCGTCGATCTTTCCGGACTGCTTGAACTGCTGACCGGCGAGAAGACGGACACCCATGTGGCGGTCAAATCGTACCGCTCCGGTGTTCTTCAGGTTTTTGAGAACATCGCCGGCGAAGGGTATGACGTGACCGCGTTCCCCGCGGGTGACAAGGTGATCTTCACCTCTGAAAAATTCTTCGGTGATAGCGCGTATTTTTGCATGACGGATATCGTGCTGGGCCGCATCGGCCTTGTCGTGGACAGCATCGCCGATCTCTTCCTCGGATTTTCGCAGGCGGGAGACCTCTACTATTACGGCATCGGCGAAGGAGACGAGGATATCTGGCTTGTCTTCGACGGCGCATATGCGACGGCACTCTACCCGATGGACGAGTACGTTGCGGTCGAAATGGACGGTGCCATCGCCATGTACTGTATTGCGGACGCGGTCGAAGTCGTGCCTTACGAGCCGGCGGACGTGTTCGGAAACTACACGTTCGTGGACGGCCTTAACTACGCGTTCGGTGACGACGCCATGTACGGCTTTGCGCCGAAAACGGAATGTGTGGTATACAGCAACGATGAATATGCGGTCTTTTACGGCAACGACGGCGTGAGTCTCATCGTCTTTGCGCTTGACAGCTACGTCCGCGTAGAGGGCGAGGATGCGCCGGAACAGGAGCCCGGAACCTCCGGCGTGACCAATTTTGCCGAGCTTCTGCCGGAGTGGTATCGGATGACGCGGGAGAACAAAGACGACGCTGCGAAGCAGGCGGAGACGGTGAAGACGCTCGTCTCGCTGATCGCAGACGCGGCGAAGAAATCCTTCGCGGCGAATCACACGCTGACGCTCGCAGAGGGAAAGCCGCTGACGGTACATAATCGCGAGCTGACCGTTGACGAGGTCACGCTCCGGATGACCGAAGTGCAGATCCTGGACATCGCGTCCGACGTTCTGACTGCCGTCCGCAGCGATAAAAATGCGTTGGAGTATAACGATTTGCTTGCGCCGGTGCTCGGGAACGGCTGGGCAAAGCGGCTCGGCGATTCGCTGAAAGACCTGCAGAAGGACGCCGACGAGAACAATTACATCGATCTCATCGTTTCGGTCGACCGGGAGACCGGTCTGCCGGCAAAGGCCGTCCTCCACATCAACGATGTGTCGAAAGAAAACGAGGACGTCCCGCGCACCGAGTCCTTTGACGCGCTCGTTCTGGAACTGATCGACGGTTATTTCGGCATCGCCGCGAATGACGAGGACGCGCCCGCGTTCGGGATCACGACGACGTGGAACACCGACGCAGAGCGTACGATGACGCAGACGTTCCTGTACGTGCCGATGGAGAACGACGACGGGGAGACCTTCCTCGGCGAGCAGCTCATGATCGACGGGACGTTCCGTGCCGACGGCACGTACGACGTTTCGATCGTCACCGACGACCTCTCCATGTTCAGCTTCGAGGGCACCTGCGAGGTGACCGAGGAGACGCTGGCGTTCGAGATCGCGACCTTCTCCGTGAAGGACGGCGAGATGTCGCTGACGCTGCCGGTCCATATGAAACTGAAACTCAACGCGGCCGACACGGCGCCGGTCGTGCCGGAGAACTATGAAGGTAGCAGCGACGCCATTGCCGACCTGTTCAACTTCTTCCTCCCGATAGATTTCTTCTGAACAAAAGAAAAAAGCCACCCTCCGGGGTGGCTTTTCTTTGTCAAAGCACCTGGTTGAATTCGATCTGCTCGCCGGTGGGCGACGCGATCTTGAAGTAGCGGCATCCCTGCGCCCAGAACGTCGGGAGCGCCTCGATGCCGTTTGTCGTGATCTTGTAGCCGGCCTTTTTGCAGAACTCGTAGTCCGCCTCGATGTCGGCGGAAACGTAGGAGATGTGGTCGATCTTGCCGCGGGCATCTGCCGGGAGGGCGTCGTCCTGATACATCTCGTAGGTCACGCCGCCGTTTTGTACGAAGTAGACGGGGTGGCCGATGCCGCAGTCAAACGTCCCGATCACGCGGAAACCGAGTACGGTGCAGTAAAAGTCTTTCGCCGCCTCGACGTCGCTGTTCGCGAGGCCGATGTGGTCGAGCGCGCGTCCTTTGATCATAATCGTTATCCTCTCTTTCGTCCGGATCTCCCGGACAGTTCCATTTTACCACATTTTAGGGCGCCTTGCAAGGGGGAAACGCCGTCTTGACAAAACGGATGCATCGCGGTATAATGAACTATCACCGCCCCTTAAGGAGGTTTTACCATGGGTGGGACTGTCTCCCTCTGCATAACCGCCGTCGCCGCGCTCTTCGGCGTGATCGGTCTTCTGATCGGCCTGCGCCGCGGCTTCAACCGCGCGATCGTCCGGCTGTTTCTGCTCGCCGTCAGCGCGATCGCCGCGCTCCTTCTGACGTATCCCGTCACGAAGGCCGTGTCCGGCACGCTGCTCGAAAAGGCGTTCACGCTCCTTGACCAGTCCGTTGAAAAAACGTTCGGAGAACTGCTCGCGTGCAGCCCGACGCTCGAGGCGCTCGTACCGGAGCTCGTGACCGCGCTTCTCTCCGTTCTGACGTTCGGCCTCTTGTTTATCCTCATCGCGCTGCTCATGCTCATCCCGTACGCGATCATCTTCAGCGGCTCCCGCCGCAAGGATGAGGACGGCAAACCGCGCCGTCCCGGCGTGCTCGGCAGCATCGGCGGTCTTCTGATCGGCGCCGTCGCCGGCCTCTTCGTCTTCGCCGTTCTGATCGCGCCGCTTACCGGCATTTCCGAGTACTGCGAGCGCGTGCTCCACTACATGAACGAAGAGGAACTTGAAATGCTCCCCGACGGGGTGGACGAGGCGCTGCTGCGCGACATCAACAACTGCATCCCCGTGTCCGTCGTGCGCGAGTGCGGCGGCCGGTACGTCACCGAGACGCTTCTGACGCTCCACATGCCTGACGGCAACGTCAAGCTTTCCGACGAGATCGAGAACACGATCGACATGCTCCGCGTCGTTTCCTCCGCGAACGAGGAGAACACGTCGCCGGCCGATCTGCTCCGCTCGCTCGCCGACTTCACGTCCAAGGATTCCATCGCGTCCTCCGCACTCGCGGAGGTGCTGCCGAGTGCCGCCGAGAAATGGAAGAACGGCGAGAACTTCCTCGGCGTCTCGCCCGAAGACCTCGGCCTCGGGGAAGACAACTCGCTTTCGCCGGTCATTGACCTGGCGTTCGAAACGCTTTCTTCTTCGACGAAGGAAACGCTCGGCGAAGACTTCGGCACCGCCGCCGAACTGCTCGACATCGTGCAGCCGTTCGTGGAGGAGCACGGCGAGGTCACGCCCGAGGCGATCTTCGGCAGCGACCTGATCCCGCAGGTGCTCGAAAAGCTTTCGGATAACGAGCATTTCTCCGGCATGACGGAGGACTGCGTTTCGACTGTGATCCGGACGCTGGATATCGACCCCGCGTCGCTCGACGACGAGTTCTGCGTCGGTGCCGCCGCGGCGATGAGTGTGGCTGCGTCCACGTCTGACACGAAGGCACTTGCCGCCAGCGTCGGCCAGGCGCTTGAATCGGTGAATATCAAGGCGTCCTCCGAGGCGCTTGACAGCATCGCGAAGTTCTTCCGGGACACGTACGGCGGCCGGACGTTCACGCCGGCGGACATCCGCACGCTCCTGACGGAAGGCAAAGTCTGACAGAAAGAATAAAGAAAAGCCCCTCTTCGTGAGGGGCTTTTTATTTTGTGTTTTACGCTTCGGGGCCGGTCGATTCGCAGATGACCTGCGCGCGGAGGAACTCGTCGTTCTCTTCGGCGACGGAGACGTTCTTCCAGTCGGCGCGCGTGCCGGCGTAGTAGACCGTCGGCAGGCCCGGTGCAAGCACTTCACTGGTGTCGCACATCTGGAAGAGGTTTGCCTCGATCGTGGTGACGGAGGCGGGGATGCAGACGGTGACGAGACTGTTATCGTAATAGAAGGCGCTGTCGCCGATGACTTCGACGCCCTCGCCGATGCGGACGGTTTCGAGGTAGATCGCGTCGGAGAACGCCTGCTTGGCGATCGCGCGGGCAGTACCGGCGGGGATGGTGACTTCCTTGATCGTTTCGGAGCCGTAGCATACGTTGGAAATGAAGGAATAGCCGGAGGCGGGGAGGGTGATGGATTCGGCCGTGCCGAAGTAGCCGAGGAAGACGTCTGCGCCGATGGCGAAGCCGTTCTCATCAGCGAGCGATTCGACCCACGGATTCTTGTAGAATGCGCGGCCGCCGACCTCGGAGAGCTTCTCGGGAAGCGTGACGTAGCGGAGCGCCTTGCAGTCGAAGAACGCGAACTCGCCGACGGTCGTCATCGTTTCGGGGAAGTAGATGCGCGTCAGGGACTCACATTCGTAGAAGGTGTACGGGGCGATCTCGGTGACGCCGGCGGGGATGCGGAGCTCTTCCAGCTTGCGGGCATAGTAGAACGCACCGATGCCGATCTTCTCGAGCGTGTCGGGCAGATCGAGCTTCGTCAGTTTGTTCTGTTCGGTGAACGCGGAGCCGGAGGCGAACGCGTAATCTTCGATCACACGGAGGTTTTTCGGAAGCTTGCACTCCGCAAGGGAGGAGCAGCTTTCAAACGCGCGCTTGCCGATCACTTCGACGGAATCCGGGATCGTGACCGAGCGGAGCGCCGTGCAGTTGGCGAACGTGTACATCGGGAGCTCTTTGAGCCCGGAGGAAAGACGAACGGTACGGAGCGCCGTGCAGTTGATGAACGTATCGTAACCCATCGACGTCACGGTGTCGGGCAGCGTTGCCTGACGGAGCGCGGTGCAGCCGGCGAAGACGCTGTTGCCGAGCGTCTCGACGCCGTCGTAGAACACGGCGGCTTCCAGCGCGGTGCAGCCGACGAACGCGTACGAGCCGACCGTTTTGACGCCGGTGACGGAAACGCGCTTGATCTCGGCGTTCTCGGCGAACGCCTCGTCTGCGATCGCGGTGACGGGCTTGCCCTCGTAGGAGCCGGTGATGATGACTTCGGTGGCGGAGCCCTCGTAGCCGGTCACGGCGTAAGTGCCCGTGGCTTCGTCGAGCGTGAAGACGAGACCGCTCGTGTTGGTGTGCAGGCGGATATAAGTGATGAGCGCGCTGGCGCCGAACGCGAGCGCGACGACCGTGATGAGGAAGAGAAGCGCGATCAGCGCCTTCTTGTTGGCACGGCAGAAGCTGCCGATTTTTTTGAACACTTTGGTCATGCTGTATGTTCCGTCCTTATCGTTCCCGGCTCCCGCGGGAGCCGATTTATTCTGTTGCTTCTTTCAGTATAGCAGAAGAGGGTGCGTTTGTCACGCGCTTTTACAAAATCGCCGCAAAATTCAGAAAACCGTCACTCAGCGGACGCTGAACAACAGTTCGCCGACGGAGGGGTAGGGCCATTCTGCGGCGGAGGTCATCGACTCGAGCGTATCGACGGCCGTGCGGAGCTCCTGCATCGCGGGCAGGACGCTGTCACGGAAGTAGAAGCCGGAGGCCTCGGCGTCGGTAATGGCACGGGCGCCGGCGAGCGCCTTTTCGAGCGCTTCGACGCCGTCGAACGCGCGGGCGGTCAGCTTGCTGACACGGGAGAGCACGGTCTCCTCGTAGGTGCTGCGGGCCGAGCCGGCGAGCGTTTTCGCGTTGACCGTGTCGGCGAGCGTCTTCGCAAAGCGGGAGACGGCGGGAAGGATGTCCTTGCGCGCCATGTCGATCATCGTGAGCGCCTCGATCGTCAGGATCTTCGCGTAGTTCTCCTCCATGATCTCGAAGCGGGAGTGAAGCTCCGCCTCGCTGTACACGCGGTGGCGTGCGAAGAGTTCTACGTTCTTCCCGTCGAGAAGGTGCGGCAGCGCGTCCGGCGTCGTTTTGAGTTCGGACAGACCGCGGCGCTTCGCTTCTTCGAGCCATTCCTCGCCGTAGCCGTTGCCGTTGAAGATGATGCGGCGGTGGCCGCGGATCGTGTCGCGGATGAGGTCGTGCAGCTCGCTCTCGAAGTCGGCGGCACCCTCGAGCCGGTCGGCAAACTGCCGGAGCGACTCGGCGACGGCGGTGTTGAGCACGGTGTTGGCGTCGGAGATCGAATCGGACGAGCCGAGCATACGGAACTCGAACTTGTTGCCGGTGAAGGCGAACGGCGAGGTGCGGTTGCGGTCGGTGTTGTCCTTCGGGAAGCGCGGCAGGATATGCACGCCGACCTTGAGCTGGACTTTCTCCTTCTCGTCGTAGGACGTGCCGCGCTCGATCGCGTCGAGGATCGCGGACAGCTCGTCGCCGAGGAAGATCGACAATACGGCGGGCGGCGCCTCGCAGGAACCGAGACGGTGGTCGTTCGACGCGGAAGTCACGGAGATGCGGAGCAGGTCCTGGTATTCATCGACCGCCTTGATGACGGCGCAGAGGAAGAGCAGGAACTGTGCGTTCCGGGACGGCGTGTCGCCGGGATTCATGAGGTTGAGACCGGTGTCGGTAGAGATCGACCAGTTGTTGTGCTTGCCGGAGCCGTTGACGCCCTCGAAGGGCTTTTCGTGGAGCAGGCAGATCATGCCGTGCTCCTTGGCGATCTTCTGCATCGTCTCCATCATGAGCTGGTTGTGATCGGCGGCGATGTTCGTCATCTGGAAGACGGGCGCGAGCTCGTGCTGACCGGGTGCCGCTTCGTTGTGTTCGGTCTTGGCGGCGATGCCGAGTTTCCAGAGTTCCTCGTCGAGGTGGCGCATGAACGCGTGCACGCGCGGCTTGATCGCGCCGTAGTAGTGGTCGTCAAGCTCCTGTCCCTTCGGGGGACGCGCGCCGAACAGCGTCCGGCCGGTATAGATCAGATCCTTCCGCTTCTCGAAGAGGGCGCGGTCGATGAGGAAATATTCCTGCTCGGCGCCGACGGTCGGGCGGACGGAGTGGACGTCTTCGTTGCCGAAAAGACGGAGAACGCGCATCGCCTGCCGGTTCAGCGCCTCCATCGAGCGGAGCAGGGGCGTCTTCTTGTCGAGCGCCTCACCGCCGAAGGAGCAGAACGCGGTCGGGATGCAGAGCGTGCCGTCCTTGATAAAAACATACGAGGTCGGGTCCCACGCGGTGTAGCCGCGCGCCTCGAACGTGGCGCGCAGACCGCCGGACGGGAAACTCGACGCGTCGGATTCTCCGCGGAAGAGTTCCTTGCCGGAGAAGTCCATGATGCAGCCGCCGCCTTCGGTCGGAACGAGGAAGCTGTCGTGCTTCTCCGCCGTGATGCCCGTCATCGGCTGGAACCAGTGCGTATAGTGCGTCGCACCCTTTTCGATCGCCCAGTCCTTCATGGCCGCAGCCATGGCGTCGGCGATCGCGGGGTTGAGATGATGCCCGTTCCGCGTCGTTTCCAGAAGCGCGTCGTAGACGTCGCGGGGCAGCCGCGCACGCATGACTTCGTCGCTGAAAACGTTGGAGCCGAAAATTTCGGTCACGCCTGTCATAGTACACCTCCGGGAGGATAGAGTAAACGCCAAAACGGCAACCGGGAGGCGTCTGCCAGGCCGTTTGCCGTTTCCGTTGCCTTATTATCCCGCAAATGCGCCCGTTTGTCAAGAGTTTTGCGCGGATTTCGGGGCATAACGACCGGAAAAAGCCCCGTTTTGCTTGAAAAAAAGCGCGCGCCGTGCTACAATGGAGACGCCGGCAGACGCCGGAGAGGGAGATTTGACGACTGTGAAGAAACTGATCACTTACGACACGATCCGCTCGTTCTGCTATACGAACGACGCGCTCATCGAAGGGCCGGTCCGCGGGATCGTGCTCGACTTCTTCGGACTCGGCAACACGAACATGTTTTTCGAGGACACCGACGCCGGCCGCACCTGGGCGGAGAAGAATATCCTCCTCGTCGTCCCGTACAACAACCCGTGGGCGTGGATGAACCCGCAGGCGATCGAAACGACGGACGAGATCCTCGACGTTCTCTTTGAAAAGCTTGCGCTGCCGGAGGGCACGCCGATCGTTTCGACGGGCGGCAGCATGGGCGGTATGTCCGCGATCACGTACATGGCGTACGCGAAACGGACGCCGGTCGCCTGCGTCGCCAACTGCCCGGTGTGCGATCTGCCGTACCATTTCACCGAACGTCCCGACCTGCCGCGCACGCTGTACAGCGCGTTCTACCACGAGGACGGTGCGATCGGGGACGTTCTGCCGCGCTTCTCGCCTTTGCACCTCGTCGGCAAGCTTCCGCGCGTGCCGTATTTCATCTTCCACTGCGAAGAGGACAAGGCGGTCAATATCGCGAAACATTCGGAGCGCTTCGTTGCCGCGATGGAACAGGCCGGCTACGACGTCACCTTGACGCGCGTGCCGGAGCGCGGTCACTGCAACCTGACGGACGAGGCGTGGGACGCCTACCGTGCCGCCGCGGCCGGCGAGATCGCCCGGAACGGCTGATTTTCCGTCCCGGAAAAATTTTTTGAAAAATTTTGCAAAACCTCTTGCATTTCGGAAACGGGTGTGCTATAATGCCTAAGCATCCTGAGAGTGCCTTCGGGCATTCCGGTGGAAATTGGTGTTATTAACGCAGAGGGTCCACCTGTTCCCATTCCGAACACAGAAGTTAAGCTCTGTTGTGCCGACAATACTCGCTTGGAGACGAGCCGGGAAGATAGGTAAACGCCAATACAAAAGAGGAACGCGAAAGCGTTCCTCTTTTTTTGCCTCCGGAGACAAAACGGGGCTGCCGCGGGAGCGGCAGCCCTTCTTTTGTTGTTCGTTTGTCAGGCGTTGCTGCCGTCAGCCGGCTCGGTCATCTTGTACGGATCGAGGACGGCGTCGAGCTGCGCGGCGTCCATGAGCCCGTATTCGAGGACGAGATCGCGGACGGGGACCTTCTTCGCGAGCGCTTCCTTGGCGAGCTCGGCGGACTTCTTGTAACCGAGGAACGGGCAGAGCGCCGTGACGACGCCGACGCTTCCCATGAGCAGCTCTTCGCAGTGCTCCTTGGAGGCGCTGATGCCGGTGATGCAGTTGACCGTCAGGGTATTGATCGCGTTCGTGAGACATTCGAGGGACTCGAACAGCTTGTAGAAGATGACGGGCTCGAACGCGTTCAGCTCGAACTGTCCCGCCTCCGCCGCCATCGTGATCGTCGTGTCGTTGCCGATCACGGCGAACGCCACCTGCGAGACGACCTCGGGGATGACCGGGTTGACCTTGCCGGGCATGATCGACGAGCCGTTCTGCTTCGCCGGGAGCGTGATCTCCTCGAAGCCCGTGCGCGGGCCGCTCGACATGAGCCGCAGGTCGTTGCACATCTTGGAGAGGTTGACGGCGAGCGCTTTGAGCGCGCCGGAGACGGACACGAAGCTGTCCACGTTCTGCGTCGCGTCGATGAGGTTCTCCGCCTGGCGCATCGGATAGCCGGACACGCGGGAGAGTTCGTCGTCGATGCCTTCGAGATAGCCGCGGCCGACGTTGACGGCGGTGCCGATCGCGGTGCCGCCGAGGTTGACGAAGTACATTTCCTGCAGCGTCTCGCGGATGCGGGCGAGCGAGCGTTCCATCGAGGAAGCGTAGGCGCTGAACTCCTGCCCGAGACGGATCGGCACGGCGTCCTGAAGCTGGGTGCGGCCCATTTTGAGGATGCCGTCGAACGCGAGCGCCTTGTTCCGGAGCGCGGCGATGAGGGCGATCAGGTTGCGGAGCAGACCCTGCGAGAGCTCGATGACCGTCATTTTGCCGGCGGTCGGGATGACGTCGTTCGTGGACTGCGAGCAGTTCACGTGGTCGTTCGGGTGGCAGGTATATTCGCCGAGTCGGCCGCCGAGCAGCTCGGTCGCGCGGTTGGCGATGACTTCGTTGACGTTCATGTTGACGGTCGTGCCGGCACCGCCCTGGATCGCGTCGGTGATGAATTCGTCTTTGAGCGCGCCGGAGAGCACCTCGTCGCACGCCTTCACGATCGCATCGGCGATCTCGGCGGAGATGTAGCCGCTTTTGCCGTTGACGATCGCGGCGGCTTTCTTGATCTTGACGACGTTCATGACGAACCGGTCGTTCATCATGTGGCCCGTGATCTGAAAGTTATTGTGTCCGCGGAGGGACTGCACGCCGTAATAGGCGTCGGCGGGCACGTCGAGCGTGCCGATGGAGTCGCTTTCGCGGCGGGTGAGAACTGTTTCTTCTGTCATAACGGATCATCCTTTCCATATTGTCTTTTTTCGCCGGGCGGTATTATAACATATTTGCTTTCCGAATCATATAAAATAAGGTGCGTTTTCGCAAAATCGTTGTAAAATAAAAAATAATGTCATAAAAGTTTTATAAAAGAAAAATCCGGGTTGACTTTTTTACAAAATGTGTTATACTGTCGGAGGTAATGAAAAACGGAAGGAGCCGTGCCATGGTAACGCTTGACGACACCGATCTCAAGATCCTCAGGATCCTGCAGAACAATGCCCGTATCTCGACCAAAGCGATCGCGGAGCAGATCTTCATCTCCCCGCCGACCGTTGCCGCCCGGATCGAGGCGATGCGCCGCGCCGGCGTCATCAAGGGGTTTGCCACCGTGCTGAATCCCGACGCGTTCGGCAACTTCATCAAGGCCTATATCGAGATGGAAGTCTCGCCGACGAAGCGCGCCGAACTCTACGAGACGCTGCGCAGTTATCCGCAGGTCATGGAATGCAGCCGCGTCACCGGCGATTATTCGCTCCTTATCGAGGTACTGTTCCGCAGCACCGAGGAAATGGATAAGTTCAACATGGTCCTGCAGCACTACGGGCGGACGAAAACGCAGATCGTTTTCTCCACCGTCATTGAGTACCGCAACGCCTTTTTGCCGGACGCGCCCGGCGGCAGTCCGGTCTGACCGAAGAAAGTTTCAGGTGTCCTATATGAAGAAGATCCGCATTGTATCCGTCCTCTTGCTCGCGGCGCTGCTCCTCAGCGGCTGTGAGTCGATCATCATACCTCCGAATCCGCCCCGGCAGACAACGGAGGGCACCCAGACGCCCGACGAGCCGCACGACCCCGCCGGGACGATCAAAGATACCGAGCCGCCCGTGACGAACCCGCCCGCGACGAATCCTCCGGTAACGAATCCTCCGGTAACGAACCCGCCGGTAACAGAGCCGCCGGTAACAGAGCCGCCGCACGGCGACGGTGACGTCCTGCTCTGGCACCCGACGAAGTCCGGCGACGGGCTCGAAGCGACCGTCGAAAAAGCGGGCACGGAGCCCGCTGAGCTGATCCGTCTGCTCGGCAGCGCCGGCGTCATCCCGAAACGCACCGAGGTCATCTCGTGCAAGCTGTCCTCGAACGGCAGAAAACTGACGCTCGACCTGTCCTCCGATTTCGCTTCGTTCATCAAGGAAAAGACACCCGCCGAGAGCATACTCGCCGTCGGCAGCGTCGTCAACACCTTCCTCGCGGCGACTGGTGCCGAGACCGTCACGCTGACGGCAGGCGGGGCCGTCATCCCGTCGGAAGGCAAGCTCTACGACCGCGAGCTCCCGTTCTTCGATCTGACGGAGCACGAGGCGGTCGATCTGAAAAAAGGGAAGTACGTCTCGATCACGTTCGACGACGGCCCGCACTCCTCCATCACCGTCAAGATCGCGGAGAAGCTCCGCGAGAAGGGTGCGCGCGCCACGTTCTTCGTTGTCGGCAACCGCGTGAACGGCAAGACCGCCGCCGCGATGCAGTACGCTGCGATCGAGGGCTCCGAGATCGCGATCCACGGCTACACGCATACCGTCAAATATTCGAAATGCACCGACGCGGAGTACAAGGAGGAACTGTCGCTCACCGACGCCGTGATCCGGAAATACGTGCCCGGCCCCGTCACGCTGATGCGTCCGATCGGCGGCTCGATCCTGAAAGAACGGATCGCCTCCTGCCCGTACACGGTCATCAACTGGAACGTGGACTCCGAGGACTGGAAGAACAAGAGCCACAAAACGCCGGAGGAGACCGAGGCGAACATCGAGACGACCGTGAACAACGTCAAGTCGCAGGTCAAAAACGGCAGCATCATCCTGATGCACGAGATCTACGACAATTCCTACGAGGCGTTCTGCCGCATCATCGACTGGCTCTACGAGGAGGGTTACGAGGTCGTGACCGTTTCGGAACTGCTCGGCTCGAAATGCGTGCCCGGCGTCCGGTATTTCAACGCATGATGAGAAAGGGACTTCTCCGAAGTCCCTTTTTCGCGTATTATCCGACATTTTCCGCGATTTCCTCTTGCAAGACGGCACTTTTTATTGTATGATGAGAAAAACGCGACGCGGAGGACTGCTATGAAGGAACTCGAAGAACGTATCCTTGCGGAAGGCAAGGTTTTCCCCGGCGAAGTGCTCAAGGTGGACTGCTTTCTCAATCACCAGATCGATCCTATCCTGATCGGCCGGCTCGCCGATGAATACTACCGCCTCTTCCGGGAGGAGAACGTCACGAAGGTGCTGACGATCGAGGCCTCCGGCATCGCGATCGCGATCATGACCGCCGCGCGCTTCGGCGTGCCGATGGTCTTCGCGAAAAAATCCAAAACGAAGAACATCGCCGGCGACGTTTATTCGACACCGATCTTCTCCTATACGCACGGCACGACGTACGACGTCATGGTGTCGAAGGATTTTTTGAAGCCGGATGACCGCGTCCTCATCATCGACGACTTCCTCGCCGTCGGCAAGGCGACGCAGGGACTCATCGAGATCGTCAAAATGGCGGGCGCCACCCTCGTCGGCGTCGGCATCGCGATCGAGAAGGGCTTCCAGTGCGGCGGTGCCGAGCTCCGCTCGCGCGGGATCCACCTTGAATCGCTCGCGATCGTGGACTCCATGACGGACGACGGGAAAATCACGTTCCGCGAGAGTTGAACGATTTTTTCGGAAAAATCAAAAACGGTATTGACAAGGTGCCCGGCGTGTGATAAAATAGTCGGGCAATTCGGGGTGTGGCTCAGTTCGGTAGAGCGCTTGGTTCGGGACCAAGAGGCCGCTGGTTCAAATCCAGTCACTCCGACCATCAAAAAAGGACGTCCTTGCGGCGTCCTTTTTTGATGCCCGGAACGACCGGGTATAAGAACCACGGCTGCAGTTTGCTGTTTTGCAAGCGATTTGCAGAAACGAACGGCAAACTGCAGGAACTTCCGCGCCGCGGAAGTTCAGCTGGCATCAAATCCAGTCACTCTGCGGCAGCCGCCGCGGC
>JAKSPV010000090.1 GCA_024404475.1 Clostridia bacterium
AAAATGGCGCAGCGCCGCGTGGAGCGGCAGCCCGATCGCATAGAGCGCGATCGCCTCGCCGACCGCAATCGACAAAGCGTACACACCCAGCACCGCCGCCGGGTTGGTCAGCCCCGCCGTATCACGGAGCCCGTAACCGAAATAGAGCACGAACGGCAGGATCGCGGCGTTCGAGACGATCGTCGGCAGCGGCAGCAAAAAACGGCTGACGCGTCGCTTGCCGAGAAGATACGTCCCGACGGCGCCGAGAAGCGTCGCCAGCGTGCCGAAGATCACGTCCCAGATGTTGCCGCCGAAGAGGTTGGCGATGAGACACCCGATCGTGACGCCGGGTACCGCCGCACCCATGGCGGCGGGCAGAACGCAAAGCGCCTCGGAGAGGCGGCATTGGATGCCGAGAGAAGAGAACTGCCAGAGGGCGAGCGTCCCGACGGCGTAAAGCGCCGCGATAAGCCCCGCCGTGGTGATCGAGCGGATCTGTGCGTGTTTCATGGAATGCTCCTTAGTTTTGTTTTTGTCGCCGGCGTGCCGGCTCGGTGAGGATGGTTCCGAACTCACCGTCCTCCATTCTACACGCTTTTCCGCCGTTTGTAAAGAGCCGCGCCGCATTTTCTCCCTCTTTACAGCCGGCGTTTCCTGTGGTACAATACATCCGAAAGGAAAGGAGGTGTGCCCGATGAACAGCAGCGAAATCAGCGCTTCATCGCTCGGCGCGTTTTTGCCTGCGGAGAGGCTTTCCCGCGTACGTGTTTTCCCGGAGGTCGATTCCACCAACACCGTCCTGAAACAGATGGCGGCAGAGGGCGCACCCGCCGGCACGACCGTCATCGCCGACACGCAGACCGCCGGCCGCGGCAGAATGGATCGCCGCTTTGTATCGCCCGCCGGCGCAGGGCTCTACCTTTCCTACCTGCTCCGCACGGATGCCGCACCGGAGCAGCTGCCCGAGCTGACCGCGTGGGTCGCCGTCGCCGCGGCGGAAGCGGTCAGAGAGACGGCAGGCATCCTGCCGGGGATCAAATGGGTGAATGACCTCGTTGTGTCCGGCAGAAAGATCGCCGGTATCCTCACGGAGCGTTCCGGCTCCGGCGCGATCGTCATCGGCGTCGGCATCAACGTTTCAAAAAGCGCGCTCCCGTCTGACGTCGCCGCAATGGCGTCGTCTCTTGAAGCAGTCACCGGAAAGCAGCCGTCCCGCGCCGCGCTCGCCGCCACGCTGATCAGCCGGCTTGACCGCCTCACTGCGGATTTTCCGGAGCATAAAGCGCCGTACCTCGCCGCCTACCGGGAATCCTGCATCACCGTCGGGCAGGAAGTCTCCGTCGTCCGCGGTACGGAAACATATCACGCCTCGGCCGTGGCCGTCACGGACGATTTTTCGCTCCTTGTCAGACGGAAAGACGGCACCGAAGAAACGGTATCTTCCGGCGAGGTCAGCGTCCGCGGACTTTACGGCTACGTTTGAAGCAAATCGCGAAAAACGCTTGACAAACGGTAACTTTGCCGCTATAATCATATGTGTTCCCGCCGCAAAGGGAACATCCGGGGGCGTAGCTCAGCTGGGAGAGCGTTCGGTTCGCATCCGAGAGGTCAAGGGTTCGAATCCCTCCGTCTCCACCAAAAAAAGATTGCCACCCATTCGGGTGGCATCTTTTTTTGTTATTTCGTCCCCCTTTTCTACGATCCCCCCGACTTATCATCCGGAGAAAGAAAAATGAAAAAGATCCTCATCGATAATAACCAGAACTCCTACAAAGCCAACCTGCATTGCCATACCACGGTTTCCGACGGGCACTGGACGCCGGAGAAGGTCAAGGAAGAATACAAAAAGCACGGTTACAGCGTGGTCGCCTACACGGACCACGACGTTTTGATCCCGCACGGGGAACTGAAAGACGATACCTTCCTGCCGCTGAACGGATTTGAGGCAGAGATCCTTTCCCGGTGGGAACCGTTCCCGAAATCGCCCCGCTGCTGCCACATCTGCTATATCGCTCTGGAAGAGGATAACCTCACGCAGCCGCTCTGGCACCGCGAAAAGTACCTCTTCGCCAACGCGGTGAACTATAAAGACAAGGTCAAATTCGACGAGAGCGAGCCGGACTTCGAGCGTCATTATACACCTGAATGTATCACGCACATGATGCGGGAGGGACGCGAAAAGGGCTTCTTCGTGACGTACAATCACCCCGCGTGGTCGATGGAGGACTATTCGGATTACATCCGCTACGACGGCATGCACGCCATGGAAATGTGCAATTACGGCTGCGTCGTGGAAGGATACCCCGAGTATAACGCCCGCGTCTACGATGACATGCTGCGGAGCGGAAAGCGCATCTATTGCATCGACGCCGACGACAACCACAACCAGCTCAAAGACTCGTTCGGCGGCTTCACAGTCATCAAGGCAGACAAACTTGAATACCGCTCGATCACGAGATCGCTTGAAAGCGGGAACTTCTACGCGTCGCAGGGCCCCGAGATCTGCGAGCTCTCCTACGAGGACGGCAAAGTGCACGTCACCTCTTCGCCCGCGAGCAGAATATTCTGCATCTTCGGGATGCAGCGCGGCGGCTACGCGGAGGCGGAGCCCGGCTCGTCCCTCACCGAAGCGACCTTCCGTCTTGTCGGCGACGAAAAATATTTCCGTATCACCGTCGTTGACGCCGCAGGCAACAAAGCGGACTCCAACGCGTATTTCCTCGACGAGCTGACAAAATAAAAAAGAAACTCCCCTGCCGGGCGGCAGGGGAGTTTTTCTTTCAGAATCTGAAATAGATGAACGGGTTGTACGCGCCGGTCTCCAGTTCGATAACGGAGAACACCACAAGCGCGAGGAGCGCAACGTCGCCGACATAACAGAGCACCGTCTTCGCAACCGTCTGCTTGCCGGAGGCGAGCTTCCCGCGGATCCACGGTAGGATCGGCGTCGAGAAGACGATCGCCGCGACGAACGCGATCATGAATACTGTGTTCACGCCTGCGTTCCGGAGTTGGATCAGCGCCGGCTGCATGATGTTCGTCCCCTCGAAGCCAAACGAGCCGAACATCGCTTTGACGAATTCTGCGAGCCACGAAAGACCGCCGCGGTCATCCGTCGCGTTGAACAGTACCCAGCCCATGACCACCGCGAACATCGCGTAGATGCGCGAGATCACGTGCGTCTTGTCGAGTACGCGCCGGAGCAGGAACTTTTCGAGCATGAGGAGCAGGGCAAAGTAAAGCCCCCACAAAACGAAATTCCACGACGCGCCGTGCCAAAGCCCGGTCGCCGCCCAGACGACGAGAACGTTAATGATCCAGCGCCACACGGGCACGCGGCTGCCGCCGAGCGGGATGTAGATGTAATCGCGGAAGAACGACGACATCGTGATATGCCACCGCCGCCAGAATTCCGTGACAGAGCGTGAAATGTACGGATAATTGAAGTTCTCGGGGTAATTGAAGCCCATCATCCGCCCGAGGCCCATCGCCATATCGGAGTATCCGCTGAAATCGAAATAGATCTGGAACGTGTAGGCAAGGATCGCTGTCCACGCGCCGAGCACGCCGAGGTTTGCGCCGCCGGCAGGGAAGAGCCCGTCGCAGACGGACGCCATCGTGTTGGCGATCAGCACCTTCTTGGCAAGGCCGAGAAAGAAGCGCCGCAGGCCGGCGGCAACGCCGTCGATCGTTTCCGTGCGGCAGTTCAGCTCGCGTTCCACGTCCGCGTACCGGACGACCGGCCCTGCGATGAGCTGCGGGAACATGACGACGTAGGCGCCGAAGAACAGAATGTTGTGCTGCGCCTTGACTTTCCCGCGGAAGACGTCGATCGAGTACGACATCGTCTGGAACGTGTAGAACGAGATGCCGAGCGGCATCTTGAGCCCAAGTGTCGGGATCGTAAGATCGAACAGATGATTCGTCGTCAGAAGGAACATATCGAGGTACTTGAAGAGGCAGAGCGGTACGAGGTTGCCGACGAGCGACACCCCGAGGAAGAGCCGCCGCAGCCACGTCTTACCCTCGCGCGTTCCTTTTTCGATCATGCGCCCGCACGTGTAGTCGAGCACGGTCGAGTAGACCATGAGCAGAACGTACACGGGCTCGCCCCAGCCGTAGAAAATGAGCGAGAAGACGAGCAGCGCGATGTTCTTGCCGCGCAGCCCGAACAGAGCCCCCGCTCCGTAGTAGCACGCGAAGAACAGAACAAGAAACGCGAAAAGAAATTCAGTAGATGAAAATACCATCGCAAATACCCGTCAGCGGCTCACGCGGAACGAGCAGAGCGCCGGGCCGCTGTAATCATAGAAGTCGTAGAGGATACGCGTGCTCTGCTCGACGATGATGACGTCGGTGATGCCGTACTCCTCGCATGTGTCGGCGAAGTCCTGACCTTTCCAGAGATCGACCGTGCCGTCGGCGTAGAAATAGTATGTTTCGTCAAAGTGCGACGCGATGAGCTCCTGCAGACCGAGCGAGAAGGAGTCGCCGATAAAGAGCGCCTTCCGGCCCGTCGTGTTTTCCGGATACACGACCTTGTCGCAGATCGGGAAGAAGTTGACGTAGTGGTCGAAGGGCGCGTGCGGGTTGAAGGTGCCGTCAAAATCCTGCTGGTAATTCTCCGGGCACGGCACGGCGGAGCCGTAATACGTGCGTCCGTTCGGATCCTTCTCGACAGGATTGCCGCTCTTCATCTTGCAGCGTAGGACGGTCGTCTCGTGCTCCGGCAGATCGTAATCAAAGAAAACGAAACGGTCTTTGTAGTTGTAGCTGTTGGCGGAACGGCCGAGCGAGCCGTAGTAGTAGGCGTCCGTGACATGCTCCGTACCATCGCGCGGCACGAGGTCCGGGTATTTTTCACTGAGCGCCGCGGCGATCTCGTGATAGGCACGATACATGCCGTAGGCGTTCCAGTGGTGGTCGGTCGTGTAGATCAGGGCGTTGTGCTCCTCAATGTCAAACGGCGCGAGATGTCCCACCCATACGTCGTCGGACAGGTGCTCGGTGAAGTATTCGAAGTTTGCACCTTTGTATTCGGACGGGTTGATGTCGAGCATCAGCTCACCGTCTTCGATGACGGTCGCCACGTAAAGCCATACGTTAACGTTCGCTTCGGAGGCGGCCATCGCGTTGAGCGTCTCGATCTGCGGGTCCATCATCTTTGCGGCACCTTCAGGATCGCTGAGGTATTCCGGCACGATCGGCACGCGGAACATGAACGGATGCTCCTCGCCTTTGTAGGTCGCAACGACCTCATAGAAGCGGTACTGGTTTGATTTCGAGATCATCTCGGAGGTGTATGTCGCCTCGACCGGCTCGCGTGCGGGCACGGGCGGCTCCGTTTCGGCGGCGGTATCGGTCGTTTCCGGCGGCATCGGCGGCGTTTCGGTCACGCAGGCAACCAGGGAGCAGAGTACGGTGATGACGAGCAAAAGAGATGTCAGTCGGTTAAATTGTTTCATGTCTTTGTCCTCACATACGTTTTATTTTTTCTTGCGGATCGCTTCAATGTTTTTCTTGACGATCTCGTTTCCTTTTTCTTCAAGGAACGTTACGACGGGCTTGTTCAGAAAACGCTTTGTCTCGGCGGACCAGTTCGTGACGGCGAGGTAGAGCGGCATGTGGTTCGTATAAGTGTCCTTGACGGTGCACTTGCCTTCTTCGATCGCGTTCAGAAAACCGGCGAGCGGCACGTCATCCTCGTAGACGTTTTCGGGCAGGATCTCGTTGCCGACGTTTTCGTATTCGATAAGTCCGTTTGCCATGAGGATCGAATGGATCGGCGCAAACAGAAAAACCGCGGCGAAAACGACTGCGGTGACGGAAACAAACAGGATGTTTCGTGTTTTCATGAAAGACCTCCGGTCATCATTTCTTTCAAATTTTATTTTATACTACTTTTTCCGGAAAAGCAACGGCAGTTTTGTTTTTTGCAGAAAAAAAGAAAAACCCGCCGATGTTCGGCGGGATAAAGAAAGTTCAGAGCGTGTCCGGCGCGTCGAGCAG
>JAKSPV010000091.1 GCA_024404475.1 Clostridia bacterium
GCAGCGGATCGTCACCTCGTCGATGAAGGGACGGTGGAGTTCGATGTTCTCCGGGCAGTTGTCGGAGAGCTCTTTCAATTCCGCGATCGAGCCGACGCTGTGGCGGCAGCCGCATTTGCACTCCCAGATATTGAGCGGCGTGCCCCAGTAGCGGTTACGGGAAATCGCCCAGTCCTGCGCGTTGGCGAGCCAGTCGCCGAAGCGTCCCTTGCCGATGCCTTCCGGCACCCAGTTGACGGTGTTGTTGTTGGCGACGAGCTGCTCGCGGAGATCGGACATACGGATGTACCACGAGTCGCGTGCGTAATAGATCAGCGGCGTGTCGCAGCGCCAGCAGTGCGGGTATTCGTGCTCGAAATTCGGCGCGGCGTAAAGCAGGCCGCGCTCGTCGAGGTCGCGGAGAACGACGGGATCGGCTTTCTTGACGAAGAGCCCGGCAAACTTGCCGGTGGACGCCGCCATGCATCCCTTCGAATCGACGAGTTGGACGAACGGCAGACCGTATTTCCGGCCGACCTTGTTATCGTCTTCGCCGAATGCGGGCGCGATATGAACGACGCCGGTGCCGTCTTCCATCGTGACGTAGTTATCGCAGGTGACGTACCAGCCCTTTTCGCGAACGGTCGAAACGGCGAAATCGTACAGCGGCTCGTATTCCTTCCCTTCGAGCGCCTGCCCCGGGAAGCTATCGAGCACCTCGTAGGTATCCTCGCCGAGGATGCGGTCGCAGAGTGCTCTTGCCATGTAGTAGGTGTAGCCGTCGGTCGTTCTGACCTTGACGTACTCCGCCGTCGGGTGGACACAGAGCGCGACGTTGGACGGGAGCGTCCACGGCGTCGTCGTCCACGCGAGGATGAAAGCGTCCTCACCTTTGACGCGGAAGCGGACGATCGCGGAGCGTTCCTTGACGGTCTTGTAGCCCTGCGCGACTTCCTGCGCGGAAAGCGGCGTGCCGCAGCGCGGGCAGTACGGGACGATCTTGAAGCCCTTATAGAGAAGCCCTTTGTTCCAGATCTCTTTCAGCGCCCACCACTCGGACTCGATAAAGTTATTGTCGTAGGTGACATAGGGATGATCCATGTCTGCCCAGAAGCCGACCGTGCCGGAGAAATCCTCCCACATGCCCTTGTACTT
This sequence comes from Clostridia bacterium, assembly GCA_024404475.1. Classification (GTDB taxonomy): domain Bacteria; phylum Bacillota; class Clostridia; order Oscillospirales; family CAG-272; genus JAKSPV01. The sequence continues at coordinate 1,135 of JAKSPV010000091.1, forward strand.
CCACACGGATTCCTTGCACTGCTGGATGAACGGCGCCATGCCATATGCCTCGATCTGCTCCTTGCCGTCAAGGCCGAGTTTCTTTTCGACCTCGATCTCCACGGGCAGACCGTGCGTATCCCAGCCGGCTTTGCGCGGGACGTCCGCACCCTTCATCCAATGGTAACGCGGGACCATATCCTTGATGACGCGCGTCAGAACGTGACCGATATGCGGCTTACCGTTCGCCGTAGGCGGGCCGTCGTAGAACGTGTACGTCGGGTATTCGTCACCGGCGTGCGCGGCGAGCTGCTGCTCGAAGATCTTGTTCTCTTTCCAGAACTGCAGCGTCTCTTTCTCACGGGAGACGAAGTTCAGTCCTGTGTCTACTTTCTTATACATCGCGTGTTCCTCCGCTGTATGATGTTCAAAAAAATACGCCTCCGTCCGTCCGGACGAAGGCGAGCTTCGCTTATTTACCACCGGCATACCATCATATGCTTCCGGGATAACGGCCGGACGCCGGCGCGGGCTGACCTTCCGGCTCACCCTGCGGCTCGGGAGTGATCTTCCGCCGCGATCCGTCACCGGGCTCCCACCTTGTCCCGGCTCTCTGTGGACTTCCGTCGCTGCGTACTGTCTCCGTCAATGCTTTTACCTGCACAGTATAGCACGAAGAAAAACCGTTGTCAAGTTTTTCTCAGCCGGAAAAAGGCAAAATGAAGCGGCATTTTGGCTTTTTTCTTGCAAAACGGACAAAAGCGTGATAAAATAAAGTATCTGTGATCAATCTCCGCCGCCTCCGGCGGCAAAAAGGAATGGAACCGCCATGGAATACCGCATTTCCGATTCGCTCGCGAACCTCAAACCGTCCGCCATCCGTGAAATTTTCAAATCGCTGACCGATCCCACAATCATCAGCTTCTCCGGCGGCAACCCGTCGCCGCTTTCGTTCCCCGTCGAGAAAATGGCGGCGATCTCCGCCGACATCTTTGCGGAAAATGCCTCCGCCGCGCTGCAATACGGCATCACCGAGGGCTACACGCCGCTGCGCGAGGCCGTCAGGGCGCGTCTCAAAACGCGCTTCGGCATCGACCGCGAGGGCGACACGACGATCATCGTCACCGGCGGCACGCAGGGGCTTGAACTGACCTGCCGGACGCTGTGCAATCCCGGCGACACCGTGATTGCGGAAAATCCGAGCTTCATCGGCGCGCTCAACTCGTTCCGCGCGACCGGCTGCAACGTCAAGGGCGTGACGCTCCGCGAAGACGGCATGGATCTTTCCGAGCTCGAGGCCATTCTGAAATCGGACGACCGCGTCCGGATGATCTACACGATCCCGACGTTCCAGAATCCCGCCGGCACGACGTCCACCGAGGCGAACCGCCGCGGCGTGTACGCGCTCGCCAAAAAGTACGGCGTCATGATCCTCGAGGACAACCCGTACGGCGAACTCCGCTTCGCGGGCAAAGATGTACCCACGATCAAGTCGATGGACACCGAGGGTATCGTCTTTTACTGCTCGTCGTTCTCGAAGATCCTGTCCTCCGGCATGCGCGTCGGCTTCCTCGTCGGTCCCGACGCCGTGATGCAGAAGATCGTCGTCGCCAAGCAATGCGAGGACGTACACACCAACCTGTTCTTCCAGATGCTCACCTACCGCTTCATGACCGAATGCGATCTCGACGCACACATCCGCTCGATCCAGGATCTCTACCGCGGCAAATGCGAACTGATGCTCCGCTCGCTCGACGAATACATGCCGAAAGAAGTCACCTACACACGTCCCGAGGGCGGGTTGTTCCTCTGGGTGACACTGCCGGAGAAGATCGACATGAATGCGTTCGTCAAGGAAGCGCTGGCGCGCAAGGTCGCCGTCGTGCCCGGCACGGCGTTCAACTGCGACACTGCGGCGCCGTCGCCGTCCGTCCGTCTCAACTACTCGATGCCGTCCGACGAGAACATCGTCCGCGGCTGCAAGATCCTCGGCGAGCTCGCCGCGGAAATGCTCTGCCGCTGATACCGGCAGGAAGGATATTTTATGTTTATCGATAAAATCCAAATCCACGCGAAAGCGGGCGACGGCGGCAACGGCTGCGTCTCCTTCCGGCGTGAAAAATACGTCTCCCACGGCGGGCCTGACGGCGGCGACGGCGGAAACGGCGGCAGTATCGTCTTCCGCATCGACGAGGGCGCGAACACGCTGCTCTTCTTCCGCTACAAGCGCAAGTTCACCGCGGAGACCGGCGGCGCCGGCGGCGGCGCCAAATTCCACGGGAAGAACGGCGAGGACACCGTGATCCCCGTGCCGCCCGGAACGATCATCCGCGATGCGGCGTCGGGCAGGATCCTTCACGACATGTCAAGCGACGAGTCGTTCGTCGCGTGCCGCGGCGGCAAGGGCGGCTGGGGCAACCGGCACTTTGCGACGCCGACGCGCCAGACGCCGAACTTTGCGAAGAACGGCACGCCGGGCGAGGAAAAAGACCTTCTGCTCGAGCTGAAAATGATCGCTGACGTCGGACTCGTCGGTCTGCCGTCGGCGGGCAAGTCTTCCCTGCTCGCATCCGCCTCCGCCGCGCGGCCGAAGGTCGCGGCGTACCACTTCACGACGCTCGAGCCGATGCTCGGCGTCGTCAGCACGGGAGGAAGCGGCGGCTTCGTCATGGCGGATATTCCCGGCCTCATCGAAGGCGCCTCCGAGGGCGCGGGACTCGGGCACGCGTTCCTCAGACACATCGAACGCTGCCGGCTGCTCGTGCAGATCGTGGACGCCTCCGGCATGGAGGGGCGCGATCCCGCCGAGGACTTTGCGACGATCGACGCCGAGCTGGCGAACTTCTCCGAAGAGCTGGCGAGCCGCCCGCGCATCCTCGTCGCCAACAAGTGCGACCTGATCGCGGACAAGGAATCGAGCGAGGCGCTCCGTTCGCTCCGCATCGTTGCCGAGGCGAACGGCTATCCGTTCGTCGAGGTCTCGACCGCGACGCGCGAGGGACTTGACACGCTGCTCGGGACGATCACGCGTGAGCTTTCGACGCTCCCGCCCGTTCTCGTTTACGAGGCGGACGAGGTGCCCGAGGAGGAGGTCTTCTCCGCCGACGGCGCGGAAGACGTCACGATCCGCCGCGATGACGACGGCGCCTACGTCTGCGAGGGCGCGTGGTTCGATCTGCTCGTCAACCGCGTCAATTTTTCCGACCGTGAGTCCATGATGTATTTCGAGCGGTCGCTGACGAAATACGGCATCATCGACAAGCTGCGCGAGGCGGGCTGCCAGGAAGGCGACACCGTGCGCGTGGGCGAGTTGGAATTCGATTTTGTGGAATAAAAGAAAAGGCGCCGGTCACTTCCGGTGCCTTTTTGATTTATTTTTATGCAAATTACTGATAAACGGTTGACAATTTCGGTGCTTGAGTGTATAATACTCGCATATTTATTCTTTTTGTTCTGTGAGGCGCACAATGGATCTCAAAGGGAAACATTTTCTGAAACTGCTGGATTTCTCCTCGGAGGAGATTGAATATCTGCTCGATCTTGCGGCGGATCTCAAAGCCAAAAAGAAGGCGGGCATCCCGCACCGGCTCTGCGAAGGAAAAAACATCGCGCTCATCTTTGAGAAGACGAGCACGCGGACGCGCTGCGCCTTTGAGGTAGCGGCGGTCGATCTCGGCGCGCACCCGACGTATCTCGATCCGAGCGGCTCGCAGATCGGCAAGAAAGAAAGCATCGCGGACACCGCGCGCGTGCTCGGACGGATGTTCGACGGCATCGAATACCGCGGCTACGGGCAGGCGATCGTGGAGGAACTGGCGGCATACGCCGGCGTGCCGGTGTGGAACGGACTGACGAATGAATTTCACCCGACGCAGGTCCTCGCCGATCTTCTGACGATCCGCGAGCATTTCGGCTCGCTCCGCGCCAAAAAGCTCGTCTTCATGGGCGACGCGCGGTACAACATGGCGAATTCCCTCATGGTCGGTTGTGCGAAGATGGGGATGCAGTTCGTCGCATGTGCGCCGAAATCGTATTTTCCGAATCCGGAGCTCGTCGCGGTGTGCGAGAAGATCGCCGCCGAAACGGGCGCTTCCCTTTCGTTCATCGAGGATCCGACCGAAGCGACCGCGGGCGCGGACGTCATCTACACGGACGTCTGGGTGTCGATGGGTGAGCCGGACGGTGTCTGGGCGGAGCGCATCCGCGATCTCACGCCCTACCGCGTGACGTCGGCGATCATGGCAAATGCCGGGGCGCAGTGCCGCTTCATGCACTGCCTGCCCGCATTTCACGATCTCGGCACGACGATTGGCAAGGAAATAAGCGAAAAATTCGGCATCGACTGCATGGAAGTCACGGACGAGGTGTTCGAGAGTCCGGCGTCGATCGTGTTCGACGAGGCGGAAAACCGAATGCACACGATCAAGGCCGTCATGGCGGCGACGATGTGAAAAGAAAAAAGCGGCCGGAGGATCAGCCGCTTTGTCTGTAAAATCATAATGTTCTCCACAGATGAAAAACGGAAAAAGGGGCTTTGCCGCGGCAAAGCCCCCGTTTTTTTAATCTACCCGTCTGCCCATCATCATGCCGTCGTACTCGCGGAGGAAATATTCCGCCTGCGCGACGCCGTAGACAGAAATGCGGCCGT
>JAKSPV010000092.1 GCA_024404475.1 Clostridia bacterium
ATAATCGTCCCGGCCGATACCGAGCCAGACGCGCGGGCGGACTTTGCATTTCTCAGCAAGGAGGAGAATGTTGTCCTCGTCTCTGACACACCGATCCTCGCCGAAGACGATGTGATAATCGTCCCAGCTTTCCTGCCCGATGTGCGCGGCGATGTCGCCCACCGGAGACAGCGGCGCCGCGGCGGCGAACGCGCCGTCCTCGCGGAGAGCGATCTTCAAAGCGCCGTAGCCGCCCATCGAGTTGCCGGCGATAAAGCGGTCTTCCCGCGCCGAGGAAATCGGGAACATGCTCTCCATGATCGCAGGCAGTTCCTTGGCCACATAATCGTAGTAATTCCGCCCGTGCGGAAGATTCGTATAGAAACTCCGGTCGGCGTCGGGCATCACGACGGCGATGCCGCGCTCGCGTGCGTACCGTTCGATCGCGGTGTAGCGATGCCAGTCGTTGTAGCAGTCCGAGAGCCCGTGGAGCAGATAGAGCACCTTGCATTTGCCGGGCTGCGCCGTGCTTTCGAAGAACTCTTCATAGCCCTTCTGCGGCAGGATCACGCCGACGTTCGTCTGCCGGCCGATCGAGCGGGATGAAATCGTCAAGTCAAAATATGCCATAGGAGAAGACCTCGCTTTCTATGGCTCCATTATAGCACAACACGAGGGAGGAAAGCAAGGGGCGCTTTTGCAAAAGCGCCCCTTGACCCCGAAAAACTCAAACACATTCCCACTTCACCCATTTCGTCTGTGCGGACAGTTGTCTGCACAAACAAAAAAACCTGCACTTGTGTAGTGCAGGTTTCTGTATTGGTGATGCCAGAAACCTTTTTCAAGGTTTCTGGTGGTGTGGGGGCTCTTGCAAGAGCCCCCACGCGTAATTCCTCAGTAATTCTCGGCGTTGATCTCGAAGTATGCCTGCGGGTGAGCGCAGACGGGGCAGATCTCGGGAGCGTTCGTGCCGACGACGATGTGACCGCAGTTGCGGCACTCCCAGACTTTGACTTCACTCTTGGCAAAGACTTCCTGCGCCTCGACGTTGTGGAGCAGGGCGCGGTAGCGCTCCTCGTGGTGCTTCTCAATGGCGGCAACGGCGCGGAATTTCGCGGCGAGGTCGTGGAAGCCCTCTGCGTCAGCGGTCTTCGCGAAGCCCTCATACATATCGGTCCATTCATAGTTCTCGCCGTCAGCGGCAGCACCGAGGTTTTCAGCGGTGGAACCGATGCCGCAGAGCTCCTTGAACCACATCTTCGCGTGTTCCTTCTCGTTGTCAGCCGTTTTCAGGAACATAGCGGCGATCTGCTCATAGCCCTCTTTCTTCGCCTTGGAAGCGAAGTAGGTGTACTTGTTGCGCGCCTGAGACTCGCCCGCGAAAGCGGCGGCGAGGTTCTTCTCGGTCTCGGTGCCGGCGTACTTGTTCGCCAGTTCCTCGAGCTTATCGCCGGTCTGGCAGCACTTCGGGCAGACGGCACGCTGGCCGTCTTCCACGGTAAATACTTCTCCGCAAACTTTGCACTTGTAGGTCTTCATGATGTTTCTCCTCTTTCTGTCAAACGATATATTTTCGGCAATCGCCGAACACAGACAAAAAATTACTGCTCTGCCCCGTTTTCCGCTTTTGCGCGGCAGGCCGAGCAAAGACCTGTGAAGCGAAGCGATACTTCCTCAACGGAAAAACCGGTCGTATTTTCCGCCCCGTCGACAAGCGAATCAAACGCCGCGCTGAAAGGAACGTCGGCCATCGCGCCGCAGACGCGGCAGACAGCGTGCGGGTGCAGCATGACGTTCGCATCGAACCGCTCCTGCCCGTCGACCGTGCCGACAGAGCAGATGAGCCCCGCTTCCCGGAGCGACGCGAGGTTGCGGTAGACCGTCGCCAGACTGAGATCAGGATACGCGGGCTTGAGTTGCGCGTAGATCCATTCAGCCGTCGGGTGGCTGACCGTCCCGTGAAGGCACGCGAGGATCGCTTCCCTGTTTTTACTGTAACGCTGCATAAGCGTCTCCTTAATGCAAATAATTATCATTTGCATTAACAGTATAACAAGCCAAAGGCCGTCTGTCAAGAGGTTTTTGAAATTTTTTTTGCAAGCTCTGAAAATTCTTGCTGATGCCCAAAAATCGTGCTATAATAAATTGAAAAAACAAACACGGAGGCAGAGATGTATGAACATCATCGTTTGTGTCAAGCAGGTTCCCGGCACGAATAAGGTCGAGGTCGATCCCGTCACCGGCGTTCTGAAACGCGACGGCGTCGAGAGCAAGCTCAATCCTTACGACCTTTTTGCCATTGAGGCCGCGATCCGGCTCAAAGAACAGACGAGCGGCACGGTAACGGCGCTCTCCATGGGTCCGAACCAGGCGATCCCCTCTCTCTATGAAACGATCTACATGGGCGCCGACAGAGGCGTCCTCCTTTCCGACCGCAAATTCGCCGGCGCCGACGTGCAGGCGACGAGCTACGCGCTCGCCTCCGGCGTCCGGAAGATCGGCACCTACGACCTCATCATCTGCGGCAAGCAGACGACCGACGGCGACACCGCCCAGGTCGGTCCCGAACTTGCGGAAACGCTCGGCATCGAGCACGCGACGAACGTCGTGTCGATCGACGCCGTGGACAGCGACAGCATCACGGTCACGTTCTCGCTCGACGACTGCTTCCAGACGCAGAAGATGACGCTTCCCTGCCTCATCACGATCGACAAGGACGCCATGACGCCGCGTCTGCCGTCGTTCAAGGTCAAGAAGCAGTGCAAAGGCGACGAGGTAACGGTCTACACCGTCGCCGACCTCGACGGCATCGACGAAAACCGACTCGGACTCAAGGGCTCGCCGACACAGGTCGAGCGCATTTTCCCGCCGGAGAAAAACAACGAAAAACAGATCTTCCGCGGCGACGCCGGGGAGCTCAGCGATGCGCTCGCCGACCTCCTTGCCGAGCGGAAGTTCATCTGAGGGGAGGCACGTAACATGCCGCTGAAAATCGACCAGAGCAAGATCACAAAAGAAGTCGGCGAGGCGCTCGTCGCCGCCTGCCCGTTCGGCGCGATCTCCTACGACGGCACGCTGAAAATCGGCGCGGGGTGCAAGATGTGCAAACTCTGCACGAAGCGCGGCCCCGCCGGCGCCGTCACGTTTGAAGAGGAAGCCACCGCCGCCGTCTGCGACAAATCGAAATGGCGCGGCGTGTGCGTCTATGCCGAGCAGCACGACGGCAAGATCCACCCCGTCGTCTTCGAGCTGATCGGCAAGGCGAAAGAACTCGCCGCCGTCACGGGGCACGAGGTCTACGCGCTCCTCATCGGCGCGGACGTTCAGGCCGCCGCCGAGGAACTGCTTACCTACGGCGTGGACAAGGTGTTCGTCTACGACGCCCCCGCGCTTGAAAACTTCGTGATCGGCCCGTATGCCAACGCGTTCACGGACTTCATCGAGAAGATCCGCCCGTCGAGCATCCTCGTCGGCGCGACCGTCCTCGGCAGAAGTCTCGCGCCGAAGGTCGCCGCCCGCGTCAGAGCCGGCCTCACCGCCGACTGTACCGTGCTCAAAATGAAAGAAAACACCGATCTCGTCCAGATCCGCCCCGCCTTCGGCGGCAACATCATGGCACAGATCGTCACCCCGAACACCCGCCCGCAGTTCTGCACCGTCCGGTACAAGATCTTCTCCGCACCGGAAAAGTGCGAGCCGCACGGCGTTATCCTCCCGATGGCGACGCCGGACAAGATGCTCCGCGGCCGCTCGGAAGTGCTCCGCGTTGAGAAAAAGCCCGAGGAAGTCGATATCTCCGACGCCGACGTGATCGTCGCTGTCGGCCGCGGCTTCGCCGCAAAAGACGACGTGGCGCTCGCCGCACGGCTCGCGCACGCGCTCGGTGCGCAGCTTGCCTGCACCCGCCCGCTCGTGGAAGCCGGCGTCTTCGACCCGAAGCATCAGATCGGTCTTTCCGGCCGGACGGTCAAGCCGAAGCTGATCATCACGATCGGCATCTCCGGCTCGGTGCAATTCGCCGCCGGCATGCGTTCGTCCGACACGATCGTCGCGATCAACTCCGACCCGAACGCCTCGATCTTCGACGTGGCGCACTACGGCTTCATCGGCGACGCGCATGAGATCATTCCGAAACTGATCGAAAAGACGGAGGGCAGAAAACATGTATAAGGAAGTCACAAAAGCCGACGTCGCGGCGCTCGCCGCCATGACGGACGCCTCCCGCGTGCTCTTCGGCGAGGACATTTCCGACGATTACAGCCACGATGAGCTCGGCGGCATCAGCCGCCGCCCGTCCGTTCTCGTCCGCGTTCTCTCGACCGAGGAGGTCTCCGCCGTCATGCGCTACGCGAACGAAAACAACATTCCTGTCGTCGTCCGCGGCAGCGGCACCGGTCTCGTCGGCGCGAGCGTCGCCCTCGAGGGCGGTATCATGCTCGAAACGCGGCTGATGAACAAAATTCTTGAACTCGACGAGGAAAACCTGACCGTCACCGTCCAGCCCGGCGTGCTCCTTATGGAGCTTGCCGCGTTCGCGGAATCGCACGATTTCCTCTATCCGCCGGATCCCGGTGAGAAGTCCGCAACGATCGCGGGCAACATCAGCACGAATGCCGGCGGCATGCGCGCCGTCAAGTACGGCGTGACGCGCGACTACGTGCGCGGGCTGACCGTCGTTCTGCCGTCCGGCGAGATCGTCCGGCTCGGCGGCAAGGTCGTCAAGAACAGCACGGGTTACAGTCTTCTCAACCTCATGATCGGCTCGGAAGGCACGCTCGGCGTCATCACCGAGGCGATTTTGAAACTCGTCCCGCTGCCGAAAGTGACCGTCAGCCTGCTCGTGCCCTTCCCGTCCGCCGCCGAAGCGATCGAGACCGTGCCGGAGATCATCAAAAGCCGCGCGTCGCTGACCGCGATCGAGTTCTTCGAGCGGGAAACGATCCTCTTCGCGGAGGAATACCTCGGCAAGAAGTTTCCCGACACGCGCTACCCGGCGTATCTGCTTCTGACCGTGGACGGTGCTGACCGTGCCGGCGTGGAAAAAGAGCTCGACACCGTCGCCGACCTCTGCATGGGGCGCGGTGCCGCCGACGCGTTCATCGTGGACACCGACGAGCGCAAGGACTCCGTCTGGAAAGCGCGCGGCGCGTTCCTCGAAGCAATCAAGGCCTCGACGAGCGAAATGGACGAATGTGACGTCGTCGTCCCGCGCAACAAAGTCGCAGAGTTCATCGAATACACGCACAAGCTCGCGCGCGAGCTCGGCGTCCGCATCCCGTCGTTCGGTCACGCCGGCGACGGCAACCTGCACGTCTACATCTGCCGCGACGCGCTCTCCGACGGGGAATGGGCGGAAAAACTCCGCGAGGCGTTCCGCCGGATGTACGGCAAGGCCGCTGAGCTTTCCGGGCTCGTCTCCGGCGAGCACGGCATCGGCTACGCGAAGAAGCAGTACATGCGCGAGGTGTACGGCGACACGCAGCTCGACCTCATGCGCGGCATCAAGGCCGT
>JAKSPV010000093.1 GCA_024404475.1 Clostridia bacterium
GCACCGAGCCCGATGATGCCGAGCGTTTTGCCCGCAATCTCGCAGCCGCCGAAGGCGGACTTGCCTTTTTCAACGGTCTTCGCAACGTTTTCCGTCAGCGAGTTCGCGTACGCGACGCCGCCGATGACGTTGCGCGACGCAAGGAGCAGCGCGCACACGGTCAGTTCCTTGACCGCGTTGGCGTTCGCGCCGGGCGTGTTGAACACGACGATCCCTTCGTCGGCGCAGCGGTCGAGCGGGATGTTGTTGACGCCGGCGCCGCAGCGCGCGATCGCGTCGAGTTCCGGGTTGAATTCCATATCGTGCATGACGGCGGAACGCACCATGATCGCGTCCGCGTCTTCGATATCTTCGCCGTAAACGTAGGTTTCGGGCAGCGCCGCGAGTCCCTTCGCGGCGATCTTGTTGAGCAGTCTGATCTTCATCTTTGCCGCCTCCTTACGCCTTCGGGTGGTCAGCGGCGAGCTGCTTCATGAACGCGACGAGCGCCTCGACGCCTTCCTTCGGCATGGCGTTGTAGATCGACGCGCGCATGCCGCCGACGGAGCGGTGTCCCTTCAGGTTGACGAGACCTGCGGCGGCCGCATCTTTCGCAAACTGCTTGTCGAGGTCTTCGTTGCCGGTGACGAACGTGACGTTCATCAGCGAGCGGCAGTCCTTGCGGGCGGCTGCTTTGTAATAATCCTGGCTGTCGAGGTAATCGTACAGGATCGCGGCTTTCTCGATGTTTCGCTTCTGCATGACTTCGAGACCGCCTTCGGCGAGCAGATGCTCGAACACGAGACCCGCAATATAGATGCACCAGCACGGCGGAGTATTGTACATTGAATCGGCATCGGCCTGCGCCTTATAGTCGAGCATGACGGGCGTTTCGGGCTTTGCGCGGCCGAGAAGGTCTTCGCGGACGATCACGATCGTCAGTCCGGCAGGCGCCACGTTCTTCTGTGCGCCGGCGTAAATCAGAGCAAAACGGGAAACGTCGACCGGCTCGGAGAGGATGCAGGACGACATATCGGCGACGAGCGGCACCTTGCCCGTGTCGGGAACGGCAGGGAAGCGCGTGCCGTAGATCGTGTTGTTATAGCAGATGTGGACGTAGTCGGCATCTTCGCGGATCATGTCGGGCGTGACGCCGGGAACGAACGAGAAGTTCGCGTCCTTCGAAGAAGCACACGCTTTGGCATCACCGTATTTCTGTGCTTCCTTGTAGGCCTTCGACGAGAACTGGCCGGACAGAACGTAGTCTGCCTTGCCAGAGCCGGTCATGAGGTTAAGCGGAACTGTCGCGAACTGCGTGGAAGCGCCGCCCTGCAAAAAGAGCACCTTGTAGTTGTCGGGGATATTCATGAGTTTGCGGAGAGAAGACTCTGCTCCGGCGATGATAGATTCGAACCAGGAAGATCGGTGGCTCATCTCCATCACGGACATACCGCTGCCGCGATAATTCATCATTTCCTCGGATGCCTGCTGTAAAACGTTCAGCGGGAGCATCGAGGGACCGGCCGAAAAATTGTAAATTCGGTTCTGCATAGCTTTCCTCCTCTTGTCATCATTGCATAATTTTTTGAAAGCAATGAATATGTAGTACATTTTAAAGAGGAAAAGCGTTACAGTCAAGCAAAAAACGTATAAAAAATACGATTTGGTGAATACAGCAAAAACAGTTCACGTTTTTTTTGAAAAATGAGCATTTTGACGGCTGTTTTCCATGGATTGTATTCGCTGAAATCAATCTGCACTACATATTGTATCATGTTCCGCTCAAAAGTCAATAGAATCACAGGTGTCAGTAGTTTATTTTTGAAAAAATGTCGGGGATGTATAAGATATACCTTGCGGGGAAATACTCGGTCATCCAGAAACGGACGGAGGTTTCCATGAAAACACTTGTTACCGTCAGCGCGGCACTGCTCGCCGCGGCACTTTTCCTTTCCATCCTGCCGCTCGGTGGGGAAGAGCAGATCTTTACCGATACGATCCGCCTGCACGTCATTGCATCGTCGGACGATTTTGACGATCAGGCACGGAAACTGCTCGTCCGCGACGCTGTTTCCCCGCTTCTCGAAACGGCAGTGGAAAATGCGGATACTGTCACCGATGCCGCAGAAGCGATCGGTTCGCTTCAGGATGAAATCAGAGCGGCTGCCGAAGAGGCGCTCAGCGCCGCCGGCTGCGATGACGACGTGTCTGTCCTTTGGAGCAGGGAATCTTACCCTGTCCGCGCGTACGACGGCGTAACGCTTCCCGGCGGAACGTACCAGTCGCTCCGGGTCGTCATCGGCGAGGGCGCCGGACAGAATTTTTGGTGTATCCTTTTTCCCAACATCTCTTTCCGCGCCGCCGCGGTCGATCCTGCCGAAATATTCCGTGAGGAGGGATTCTCCGACGATGCCGTATCGACTGTTGTTTCAAGTCGGCCCACCGTCCGCGTCAAGTGGAAAGTGCTCGAAATATTCTCCCGTTTGTTCTCCTGAAAAAACGCAAAAAAATCCAAAAAAACAGTTGACAAGCATAGAATGGTATGCTATAATGCAAAAGCGCTCGTGTGGAGCGCATCTTACGGCGGAGTAGCTCAGCTGGCTAGAGCAACCGGTTCATACCCGGTAGGTCATGGGTTCAAGTCCAATCTCCGCTACCAGGCCCGTTGGTCAAGCGGTTAAGACACGGCCCTTTCACGGCTGTAACATGGGTTCGATTCCCGTACGGGTCACCAAATCAAAAAAGGAAGCACAACGTGCTTCCTTTTTTGATTTCGTCATTCGCCTCGAATCGAGCCCCGCAAATCCCAGAGGGATTTGCTTAGCGTCACGCGAACTGAGCAAACGAGTTGCAGCAGAAAAACGGCGTGATGCCGGGTTCGATTCCCGTCAATCTCACCCATACGCCGGGTGAATTTTTCTTTATCGACCTTTTCCGCTGTTTTTCTTTGTGCATTATGCCCTTTGGATTCGCCCTCTTATAGTCGCTTTCTACAAATTGTGATGTGTTCGCAAAAGTCCTATTGACACAATAGACAAAAAATAGTAAAATTTGTTTGTAAAGTCATAAGTAAAACCTATCTCCGCGGAGAAAGCCATGAACCGGAATCTTACCTTTGCAAAATACCGTCTGATCGACCTTTTTCTCCTGGCCGTGATCACCGTGATCTCCGAAACGGTCGTCTGCCGCGCTGCGACCTCGTGGTTTCCCGGACAGCCGTACACCGTGTCCGTCGTCATTGCGATGACCGTTTTAACCGCCATGCGATGGGGTTTCCCGGCAGCAGCCGTTGCCGCCGTTGGCGGGATCGCTTTCTGCGCCGCTTCCGGCGCATCGGCTTCGCAGTTCGCCGTCTACGCCATCGGCAATATCGGCGCACTCGCCGCGATGATGCCGCTGTCGCTCTGGGGCAAGGAAGCCGTGCGGCGCGACGTTTTCAAAACGCTCGTGACCGTCACCGCTGCCTATCTCGGTGCGGAGTGCGGGCGCTGGCTCGTGTCCCTTTGCTGCGGCGGGCAGCCCGCCGACATCATCCGGTTTCTGACGACGGACGCACTCTCACTCGTCTTCGGCGCCGTGATCCTTCTGATCGCGCGGAAATCGGACGGATTGTTTGAAGATCAGAAAACGTACCTTTTCCGTCTGCAAAAGGAAAAAGAAGCAAAAAAAGACGATACACCGTATGATACCGAATGACGAAAACCGATTCCCAACGAGGAGGCTGCCATGAAACGGAAAGCGGCGGATTATCTCATATACGACGAAGCGACCGGTCTGTATCGGGAAGATCCCGAACAGGCGGTACGCGATGACGTGGAGCGCCATCACTGGCGCGCGGTCGGACGTACAGTTCTCAAAGACTGGCGTTTGTACGCGATGCTGGTCCCGATGCTCCTTGTCTTTTTATTCTGGCGTTATTTCCCGATGTACGAGCTGCTCGGCTGCTTCAAGGTCGGTGACGACGTCAAGGCGGTATCCGATCAGTTTTTCCTCGGCTTCTCCAACTTCCGCTCGCTGCTCGTCGGCTCCAACGCACCCGATTTCTGGCGCGCGCTCCGCAACACGTTCCTGCTCAGTTTCTACGGGCTTTGCTTCGGCTTCCCGGTACCGATCATTCTGGCGCTGTTCTTCAACGAGATCCGCTCGAACATCGCCCGCAGCGTCTACCAAGTCCTCACTTACCTGCCGAAGTTCATCTCAACGGTCGTCATGACCTCCCTGATCACGCTGCTCATCAAGCAGTCCTCGATCATCTCCGACATGGGCATCATCTCGAAATTCCTCGTCAGCATCGGCGCGATCTCCGAGGAGGTCGGCAGAGCCGGTATGCTCAACAACCCGTTATTCTTCCGCGCGATCTATCAGCTCAGCGGCATCTGGGAGGGCGCCGGCTACGGCAGCATCGTCTACTTCGCGGCGATCATCGCGATCTCTCCGACCAGCTACGAGGCGGCGCAGATCGACGGCGCGAACAAATGGGCGCAGATGAGGTACGTCGTTCTGCCGAGCATCCTTTCCACGATCGTCATCATGCTGATCACGCGTATCGGCGCACTGCTCAACATCGGCTACGAAAAAGTCATCCTATTGTATAACGTAAACACCTACGTCACGGCGGACGTCGTCTCGACGTTCTCCTATCGGATCGCCATGGCGGGCAACGCCGCGAAAGGACTTGCCTCTGCCGCGGAAATGATGAACAACGTCATCGGAATGCTCCTCGTGATCGGCGCCAACACGATCTCGCGCAAGGCGTCCGACGTGTCGCTGTATTAAGGAGGGGATCGCGTGAAACGAAGACTTGAAATTTCCGAACTCATCTTCCGCATCATCAGTTACCTCTTTCTGACCGTGTTCTCGATCTGCTGCCTGTATCCCTTCATCTACGCCGTGTCGGCATCTCTCAGCGGTGCACATGCCGTCGAATACAGCGAGATCGTCCTGTTCCCGAAAGATATCCAGTTTGAAGCGTTCGCACGGATGTTCAATGACAATATGTTCTGGAACTCTTATTCCAACACGTTGTTCATTACGTTCTACGGCATGATCTGGGCGCTCGGCGTCGCCATCCTCGGCGCATACGCGCTCTCCAAAAAACGCCTGCTTTTCCGCAAGGGCTTCAACTTCTTCCTCGTCTTCACGATGTGGTTTTCCGCCGGCATCGTCCCGCAGTACCTCAATTACCTGAACACGCAGCGCGTCTTCCAGGGCGTCGGCATCACCGACGACAAGTGGCTCGTCGTTATCGCCATGGGCATGGCGGCGATGAACATCATCCTGCTCCGCAACGCGTTCGAGGGCGTCCCCTCTGAGATTGAGGAGGCCGCCATCGTGGACGGCGCGACCGAATGGCAGGTGCTGTCAAAGGTCTATCTGCCGATGAGCAAATCGAC
>JAKSPV010000094.1 GCA_024404475.1 Clostridia bacterium
CCATGGGCAAGAAGAAAAAGACGCTGCTTTACCGGCTGGAATACAAATTCGGCCGCTTTGCGATCCCGAACCTCATGATGCTTATCGTCGGCGGCATGGCGCTCGTCTATATCGCCGATCTCTGCATGGCGTCGATGGATCTCTCCCTTTATTCCTATCTCATGTTCGACCGTGCCGCCGTTCTGCGCGGCGAGGTCTGGCGCGTCTTTACGTTCATTTTCCTGCCGTCGGAAAACGGTATTCTCCTGACGGCTTTGACGCTCTATTTCTATCTGATCCTCGGACGGGCGCTCGAGCAGGAGTGGGGCGCTTTCCGTTTCAATCTGTTCTATCTCTGCGGTGTGATCGGCTCGCTGATCGCCGGGTTCATTTCCGGCTACGCGACGAACGGTTACCTCAACATGTCGCTGTTCCTCGCGTTCGCGATCCTCTTCCCGGATTATGAGCTGATGATCTTCTTCATCCTGCCGGTCAAGGCGAAGTACCTCGCCATCGTGGACGCGATCCTGTACGTTCTTGCCTTCCTCTTCGGCGACTGGTCGGCGCGCGCCGCGATCCTCTTCGCGTTCGCCAACCTCGTCTTGTTCTTCTGGCCGGATCTCCGGTGGTACGTGAAGCGCCTGCGCCGCAACGCACAGATCAAGAAAGAGCGCGACGAATCGCGCAGCCGGTACAAATAACGAAACAAGCCAAGCCCCGGGGGCTTGGCTTTTTATTTTGTTTCGTTCGGTCAGTCGTCGTCCCGTGCCGGACGGATCAGCGCGTAGAGTTCGGAATCCACGCGGCGGAACATGGCGAGCAGCTCGCGGCTGCCCATCGAGGTATTGCGCCCCGCGGCGTACTCCGCGTCCACCATTTTCTTGACCGCTTCGACGGCGGGATGATGCTTATCGACCTTTCTGTCCGCGTGGCCGCGGCTGGCCAGCTGGGAGTTGAGCCAGTGCGCGACGCCGGCGAGGCCGGAGGTCGCGTCCACGGCGACGGACGCCGGACGCTTCAGCAGTTTTTCCGTATCGAAAATGTTGTAGATCTCCTCGTCTTTCAGCAGACCGTCCGCGTGGATGCCCGCGCGCGTCACGTTGAAGTCCGCGCCGACGAACGGTGTCCGCGGCGGGATCTGGTAGCCGATCTCTTCCTCGAAGTACCGCGCGATGTCGGTGATCACCGTCGTGTCCATGCCGTCGGTCGTACCGCGCAGGGAAGCGTATTCCATGACCATCGCCTCGAGCGGGCAGTTGCCGGTGCGTTCGCCGATGCCGAGCAGCGAGCAGTTGACGCCGGAGGCACCGTAGAGCCACGCCGTCGCGGCGTTCGTCACCGCCTTGTAGAAATCGTTGTGGCCGTGCCACTCGATCTCGGACGCCTGGATGCCGGCGTAGTGGTTGAGACCGTAGATGATGCCCGGGACGCTTCGCGGCAATGCCACGCCGGGATACGAAACGCCGTAGCCCATCGTGTCGCACGCACGGATTTTGACCGGGATGCCGTAATCCTCGCCGAGCCGTGCGAGCGCCTCCGCGAACGGAACGACGAAGCCGTAGAAGTCCGCACGGGTGATGTCTTCGAAGTGGCAGCGCGGTTTGATGCCGAGTTCAAGTGCCTCGCGTACGATGCCGAGGTATTTTTCGAGTGCCGACTGACGCGTCAGCCCCATTTTGTTGTAGATATGGTAGTCGGAGCAGGAAACGAGGATACCCGTTTCCTTGATGCCGAGCGATTTGACCAGTTCAAAGTCCTTCTGGCTCGCGCGGATCCACGTTGTGATCTCCGGGAACTCATAGCCGAGCTCCTGACACTGGCGGAGCGCCTCACGGTCCTTTTCGGTGTAGACGAAGAACTCGCTCTGGCGGATGAGCCCCTTCGGGCCGCCGAGCTTGTGCATCATCTTGTAAAGATCGACGATCTGCCGCACTGTGAACGGCGAGGTGGACTGCTGTCCGTCGCGGAACGTCGTGTCCGTGATCCAGATATCGGACGGCATCTTTTCCGGCACCTCGCGGTGGTTGAACGACACCTTCGGCACCTCGTCGTAGGCGAACAACTCGCGGTAGAGGTTCGGATCCTCGCGCTCCTGCAGGGAGTAACGGTACGAAGACTGCTCGATCAGATTCGTCACGCGGGAATACTCCGTGCGGATGCTGTTCTGCACATAGTTGTCCACGGATACGGATTTTGCTTTTTTGATCGGTTCACTCATCATGATACCTCCTGTACCGGCGCGCCGCGATATGGCGATTGAATATGAAATATTATACAGACAATCGCCCGCTTTGTCAAGCGCCGCGGCAGGAAAAAACGGACGACATCGTGCCGAAGCCCTTGCATTTTCCGGACAGCTGTGATACAATATGCCGAAGACTATCCGATACGGAAACAAAAAGGAGAAACCCATGCAGAAAAAATTTCGCGCGGCAGCGCTTGCGCTTGCTCTTTTGATGCTTGCCCTCTCAGCCGTCGCCTGCCAGCCGGCAGGTCCGGAAGTGGGCACCGAAACGACGGCCCCCGTCACGGAGCCCCGGCCCGAGCCGACGCTCGTGACCGACAAAGCGACTTACACCGTCGGTGAGACGATCACCGTTACCTTCACCGGCGCTGACGAGCAGGGCAGCATTACGCTTATGCCCGTCGATGCGACGGTCACGCTTGAAGATCCCGCACACGCCGACGCTGCCGGTGACGGCACCGCGACGCTCCCGACGAGCGGCTACGTGCCCGGCGAATACGAAGTCCTTTTCTGTACCGACATTGCCAAAGATACCGCGAAGCTCCTCCGCTGCAAAGTCACGCTCGTTGCGCCCGTTCTTCGGAAGATCGCCTGCCTCGGCGACAGCCTCACCAACCTCGGCGAGGGCGAGAAGACCTACGTTGACTACCTCGGCAGCGAGACGTTCCCGCTCGACGCGCAGAACGTCGGCCTCAGCGGCTCCGCCCTCGGCATCCCGGCGAAAGACGGCGCCAACCCGGCTCTTTCGCAGCGCTATACGAAGATCCGGGATGATTCCGACATCATTCTGATCTTCGGCGGCTCGAACGACTACGGCCACACCGATTTCCCCGTCACCCTCGGCGATCCCGCCGCGATGGATGACACCGACCGCGCGACCTTCTCGGGTGCGCTCCGCTTCCTCATCACGACGCTCCGCGAGGAGCATCCGGACGCCCTCATCATCTACGTCACGCCGCCGCACCGCAACGACGCCGTCTGGTACAAGACGATCGGTCTTGACCGCGAAGCGACCGGCATCAACGAATTCGGCTTCACGCTGGAAGATTACCGCAACGCGGGCATCGCCATCTGCGAGGCGATGAACTGCCCGTACATTGACCTCTACACCGTGCCGGAGCTCAACCCGCTCGACGAGGAGCTTCTGAAAGCGTACTACCGCGACGGTCTGCACCTGAACAAGACCGGCTTTGAATTCCTTGCCGGTATCATCACGACGAACGTCGAGCGCATCTGGAACGACGTCAAAGGCTGACGCCGCGTCGTATCTCACACGGCAAAGGAGATCATTTCCATGAAAATTGCCTGCCTCGGTGACAGCATCACCAACCTCGGTGAAGGGATCAACACCTACGTCAACTTCCTCGGCAGCGAGACGTTCCCGCTCGTCGGGCAGAACGTCGGTCTCAGCGGCTCCGCACTCGGCGTGCCCGGCAAACCGGGTGCCAACCCGGCTCTTTCGGAACGGTACGTGCAGATCGAGGGGGACGCCGACATCATTCTCGTTTTCGGCGGCTCGAACGACTACGGCCACACCGATTTCCCCGTCGATCTCGGCGATCCCGCCGGGGTTGACACCGACCGCCTCACTTTCTGCGGGGCGCTCCGCTACCTCATCAAGACGCTCCGCGAGGACTACCCGAACGCGCTCGTTATCTACGCGACGCCGATGATCCGCAACGACGCCGTCTGGTACAAGTCGATCTCGCTTGACCGCGAGGTGAAAGAGAAGAACGCCTTCGGCCACTCGCTCTGCGACTACCGCGAAGCGGGCAAGGCCGTCTGCCGTGCGATGAACTGCCCGTACCTCGATACCTACACCGTGCCGGAACTCAATCCGCTCGACGAAGCAAACCTCGCTGCGCGCTTCCGCGACGGCGTTCACCTGAACGACGCCGGCGCCGCATTCCTTGCCTCCTGGTTCACCTCGAACATCGAACGCATCTGGAACGAGACCAGAGGCTGATCCCAAGCGATATTTCCACCGGGGATGATTCCGTCATCCCCGGCGATTTTCACAACGACAGAGGTCACCGAAATGCCGATCAAAATTCCTTCTTCTCTCCCTGCCAAGGAAGTCTTGACCGCGGAGAACATTTTCGTCATGGACGAGCACCGCGCCGAGGTGCAGGACATCCGTCCGCTCCGCATCGCGATCCTCAACTTGATGCCGACCAAGATCACGACCGAGATCCAGCTGACGCGCCTGCTTTCCAACACGCCTCTGCAGGTCGATCTGACGCTGCTCCGGACGATCTCGCACGAGTCGGCAAACACGCCGCCCGAACACCTCCGGACTTTTTACCGCTGCTTTGACGATGTGAAGAACGAGAAATTCGACGGCATGATCATCACCGGCGCGCCGGTCGAAAACCTCGATTTCAAAGACGTCGATTACTGGGACGAGCTCTGCCGGATCATGGACTTCACGAAGACGAACGTCTTTTCGACGCTCCACATCTGCTGGGCGGCACAGGCCGGACTGTACTACCACTACGGCGTGCCGAAATACGCGCTGCCGGAGAAGATGTTCGGCGTCTTCGAGCACCGCCGGCTCGTTTCCAAGCACCCGCTCGTGCGCGGCTTCGACGAGACGTTCAAGGCGCCGCACTCGCGGCACACCGAAGTCCGCGCGGACGACATCCTCGCGACGGGCAAACTCGACATCCTCGCCGAATCCGATGAGGCGGGCGTCTACCTCGTCGCCTCGAAGGACAACCGAATGTTTTTTGTGACGGGGCACTCGGAATACGACTCCGACACGCTCGCGAAGGAATATTTCCGCGACGTGGACCGCGGATTGCCGATCGCTCTGCCGAAGCATTATTTCCCGAACGACGACCCGACTGAGCAGCCGCACAACATCTGGCGCGGCCACGCGCATCTGCTCTTTTCGAACTGGCTCAACCACTTCGTCTATCAGATGACGCCGTACGATCTCGAAACACTCAAATAAAAGCGAAAGCCGCGCGCCGCGCGGCTTTTTTGCTGCCCGGCGCATTCTGCAAATGCACAAAAAAACCTTGTCGGTTTTGGTAAGATTGACGATTTTCAGACGCCCCGCAGGGAACAACTTGTATTTCGCGCACTGCCGTGATAAAATGGAACTGATCAAGCGCA
>JAKSPV010000095.1 GCA_024404475.1 Clostridia bacterium
CGAAGCGCCTCGCGGCGGCGCTCAACAAGTGATGTCACCTCGGGCGTCGCGGGATACATCGCCTTGACCTCCATCGGAATGGCGAGCTTGCGTTCAAAATCCATATTCATAAGAGTTCACCTCTTTTTGGATCAGTTCATTTCAAAATCAACGCCGAGTGCGCCGAGCGCCGGAAAGAAATCCGGATAGCTTTTCCGAACGGCTTCGGCGCCGGTGATCGTCCCGCCGATGCGTGAGAGAAGCACGGCAAACGCCATGACAACGCGGTGGTCACCTGCGCCGCAGAGCGGCGTCTTCGGCGTCGTCGGGACGCCGGGATAGACCGTCACATCATCCTCGCCGACTGCCGTGCGGATGCCGCACCGGGCAAGAGCGTCCGTCATCGCGGCAATGCGATCGGATTCCTTTGTGCGAAGGCGTGCCGTGCCGGTGAAATGCGCGCCGGCACAAAGTGCTGCGGCGATGAACAGAATCGGGCCGAGATCAGGCGTGTCGGAGAGGTCGATCTCGGAGAAGCCGCGGCGGAGCCGGTCAAAGAGCGCGGGATAAACGCGGTCACCCTGCGCCGATTCGCCGGAGAGTCCCGTCACGCACACGTCGCCGCCGACAAAGTTCAAGGCGTCAAGGAAAGCGGCGTTCGACCAGTCGCCCTCGACGGTAGTTTCGACCGGAGAAAAACGCTGTCCGCCGGGGATGAAGAATGTATCGTTCTCTTCGCGCACGGTGACGCCGAACGTGCGGAGCACCGACAGTGTCATCGTGATATAAGGGCGGCTTACGACGGGCGGCAGAAGCGTCAGCGTGCTGTCGCCGGGCAGCGTCGGAAGCGCAAACAAAAGGCCGCTGACGAACTGGCTGCTGACGTCGCCGCGGATGCGGAAGTCGCCGGATGTGAGCGGGCCGGACGCGAGAAAACCGCCTTCCTTTTTTTGGAACGTCAACTGCTTCTCCGCCGCAAGCACATCAAAGACGTCTGTCGGACGCGCGAGAAGCGAAGGTGCGGCGCGGAGTTTTCGCGGTGTCCCGCCGCGCCAGAGGAGCGGGACGAGCAGCCGGAGCGTCGTGCCGCTCTCGCGGCAGTCGAGGTCTTCCCTGCCAAAGTCAACGGAGATGCCGCCTTTGACCGTGCAAAAGCCTTCGGAAAGCTCGATCTCCGCGCCGAGGGTGCGGAGGCAATCAACCGTGGCGAGAACGTCATCGGACGGCGAAATACTGCGGATCGTGCTTGTCCCGTCAGCAAGCGATGCGCCGATAAGGAGTCGGTGCGTCATGCTTTTGGACGGCGGCGCCTGAACGGTGCCATGCGCCGCAGACGGTCTTATCGTAACGTTCATCGCTTGACGAGAAGGTCCATCGCCTCGGTGTACCCGGCGATGCCGTGTCCCATGACCGTGGCGATGCAGGCGGCGCGGACGAAGCTGATCTGCCGGAACGCTTCGCGCTTTGTAAGGTCGGAAAGATGCACCTCGACGGTCGGGATGCCGGCGGCGAGGACAGCGTCGAGGAGCGCCACGCTGGTGTGCGTGTAGGCGGCAGGATTGAGCACGATCCCGTCGGCGGTGCCGATCGCCTCGCCGATCCAGTCCACAAGGTCGCCCTCGTGATTCGACTGGCGGATCTCGACCTCCACGCCAAGCTTCTCGGCGTGCCGGCGTACGGCGGCGGTCAGATCGTCGTAAGTTGCGGTGCCGTAAATATCGGGCTCGCGTCGGCCGAGAAGGTTCAAGTTCGGGCCGTTCAGGACAAGGATTTTCATGTCAGCACTCCTTTTCGATGAGGTGTTGAAAACGCTTGGCAGTATCGCGAGCGACCGCCGAAACGTCACCGTTTCCGTCAATGCGGCAATCGGCGGCGGCGCGATAAAGCGGCAGACGCGCGTCGTATAAAGCACGAAGCTGCTCGGGGGACGACGAAAGCGGTCGGTCATTCGTCGAAGAAAGCTTTTCCGGCGAGCGGTCGAGCCAGACGAGACGTCCGTTTGCGCGGAGGGCATCCACGTTTTCCTGCCGAAGGACAGCGCCGCCGCCCGTGGCGACAACGAGTCCCGTTTCGGAGGAAATCTCCGCAATCACACGTGCTTCCGCATCACGGAATGCGTCCTCGCCATATGTGCGGAGGTAATCGGCGGGCGTCATGCCGCACTTTTCTTCAAGAAGCACGTCGGTATCGATGAAACGCCTGCCGAGAAGCCAAGCGGTTTCCCGTCCGACAGATGTCTTCCCTGCGGACGGCATGCCGATGAGGACGAGATTTTCTTTTGCCGAGAGAAGATCGCGGTAAACGCGCTCTGTTGTTTCTTCTCTGATCTCGGTGCCGCGGAACAGCGCCGAAGCGGCCGCCGCCTGTACGACGAGCATACGAAGCCCGCCGACGGCGGGAATGCCGCGCGCTTCAGCGGCAAGGACAAGCGCCGTGCGAAGCGGGTTATAAATGACGTCGATGACGCCGCTGAGCCGCGGGAACATCGCAAGTTCGATCGGCGTCTCACCCGCATGCGGGAACATCCCGACGGGCGTCGTGTTGATGATGATATCCGCGTCGGCGTGTTCGGAAGCAGCGTCCGCGTAAGAGATCGTCTCGCCATCCGGTGTACGGCTCACGCGGAAGACCGAGCGTACGCCAGCGTCTTTCGCCGCAGCGAGTGCGGTGCGGCTCGTGCCGCCGCTGCCGAGGATAAGGACTTTTTTCCCGCAGAAAGACATGCCTGCGTAACGGATGAGGGCGCATAGCCCCGTGTAATCGGTGTTATAACCGATGAGGCGGTCGCCGCGGCGGACAACCGTATTGACCGCGCCAATGGTGCGTGCTTCCGGTGAGAGTTCATCGAGGTACGGGATAACGGTCTCCTTATACGGGATCGTCACGTTGACCCCGTCGAAGTTGCGCGCGGCGAAAAAGGCGGGAACGTCAGCCAGAGAAAACTCGCAAAGTTCATAGTCCGGTGTGCCGAACGCTGCGTGGAGTGCAGGCGAAAAACTGTGGGCAAGGTGTTCACCCATGAGGCCGAAACGCATATCAGCCCTCCCGGAGCCAGTCCGTGCCGAAGCGTCCCGAGAGAAGATCGGCGAGGACGAGCGCCGTCACGCTGTCAACGACGACTCTGGCGCGGTGAACGATCGCGGGATCATGTCTGCCGGAAACGGAAAGATCGGTTTCCTCGCCCGAAGAAAAATCGAGCGTTTTCTGCGTTTTGGCGATCGACGGCGTCGGCTTGACGGCGGTACGGAACGTGAGCGGCATGCCGTTCGTGATGCCCCCCTGGATGCCGCCGCTGTGATTCGTTTTCGTCACGATACGGTCGCCGACACGGGCAAAAGCATCGTTCGCTTCGCTGCCGCTGCGCTCGGCAATGTCAAATCCGTCGCCGAACGAGACGCCCTTGACACCAGGAATACTGAATATTGCGTGTGCAAGCAGCCCTTCGACCGAGTCGAACCACGGCTCGCCAAGCCCGGCGGGAAGGCCGAAAACAGCTGTTTCGAGAACGCCGCCGACGCTGTCGCCGTCAGTCGCCGCCTCTTCAATTGCGGCACGCATTTTCTCTCCTGCCGCATCAGAAAGGACGGCGAACGGCCGCGTGCCGAGCTGCCTGATCTCTTCCTCGCTCGGCGTCAGCGGCGCATCGTCAATGCCGGCAAGACGGCTGATGTGGGTACCGATCAAAATTTCCTTCGTGCGAAGCGCAGACAGAAGAATCGCGCCTGCCGCCACGAGCGGTGCGGTGAGTCGGCCGCTTGCGTGTCCGCCGCCGCGGTAATCATTAAAGCCGCCGTATTTGACGGCGGACGTATAATCGGCATGGCCGGGACGCGGGACGCACGTAACGTCGGCGTAATCGGCGCTCTGCACGTCGGTATTCGGAATAAGGATACAGAGCGGCGTTCCCGTCGTTCGACCGTTAAAAACGCCCGAGACGATCCGGAACTCGTCTTTCTCGTGCCGTGCAGTCGAGATCGCGCCGATGGAACGGCGCAGGTCAAGCTGCGACGCGATGAACGCTTCATCGACCGGAAGGCCGGGTGCGAGCCCGTCAAGGACGGCGCCGATCTCGCTGCCGTGGCTCTCGCCGAACAGCGTCAGCGTGACGTTCGTACCGAATGTATTTTTCAAAAGGATCAGCCCCTTTTCGTTTGTTGTTTGGATTAGCTGAGGACAGCAAGGCGCGCCCGAAGCTCGTCCGGCGTCATGTCAGAAAACTCGTATTTTCCGATTTTGGGCACGGTGACGACCGTCAGCGTCCCGTTCTCGTTCGTTTTCTTATCGTGCAGCACAGCGCGCATCACCTTTTTTTTCGAAATGCGGCAGGAGGTCGGCAGGCCGTACTTGCTGAGGGTGCGGACGAGGCGCTCCCGCACGTCACCCTCACACATCGGGATCATGCCGAGCGCGACACACTCTCCGTGCAGCCGCCCGCCGCAGCTTTCGATGCCGTGTCCGAGCGTATGCCCGAAGTTGAGCACGCGGCGGAGACCGTCTTCCCGCTCGTCCGCCTCAACGATGCGCTGTTTCAACAGGATGGAACGCGTGACGATTTCGTCCGGCGTCGGCGTGCCGTTTTCGAGGGCGGTAAAGAAATCCGCATCCAACGCCGCCGCCATTTTGATGCTCTCCGCCATGCCGGCGGCATATTCGCGGGGCGACAGCGTCGAGAGAAGCTCGGTATCGGCGATGACGCACTTCGGCGGCCAAAAGGCACCAACGGGGTTTTTGACACCGCCGAGATCGACGGCTGTCTTGCCGCCGACGGAGGAATCGACGAGCGAAAGAAGCGTCGTCGGGATGTTATAAAAGTCAATGCCGCGCATATAGGTCGCCGCGGCGAAACCGGCGAGATCGCCGACGACACCGCCGCCGACGGCGACGACGCAGTCGTTTCTCGTAAAGCCGCATTTGAGCATCGTTTCATGGAGTACTTTCCAGCGGCGTATGCTTTTGCTCTTCTCCCCGACGGGAACAGTCACAATAACGGGCGCACGGCAGGCAGCAGCGACACGGGCGGCATATTCTTTCGGAACGCCTCGGTCCGTCACGATCAAAACACGCCGATCAAGCGAAAGATATCGCTCCGGCGTTTTTGCGGCGCCCGGCTCGGCGATGACGTCGTACTGTCCGGATGACGTATGAACGGTGATCACCATGGCTGCTCCCTCCCGCCGGCTGCTCCGGCGCTGACATAATTATACAAGATAAGTATATCACACATCCACCGGTTTGTAAAGCGTGGTAAAAAGCCAAAAACTTTCCGAGATTGAAAAAAGTCCGGGCAAATTTGCCCGGACGTGATTATCTTTTTATCATATGACCGTTTCCGT
>JAKSPV010000096.1 GCA_024404475.1 Clostridia bacterium
GCTCGACTACCATTACCCCGACGAAACGGACAAGGAGAAGCAGGCGTACGTTCTGGAGCGTCAGCTCCGCTGGGCGGAGGAGACGGGGCTTCCCGTCGTGATCCACAGCCGTGACGCCGCAGGCGATACGTTCGATATCCTGCGGCGGCATCCCGACGTGTGCGGCGTTCTGCACAGCTATTCCGGCAGCCCGGAAATGGCGCGGCAATATGCGGCACTCGGGTGGTACGTCTCGTTCTCCGGGACGGTCAGCTACAAGACCGCCGAAAAGGTGCGCGAATGCGCGCGCGCGGTACCGCGGGACAAGCTCCTCATCGAGACGGACTGTCCATATCTCGCGCCGGTGCCGCACCGCGGCAAGATCAATTATTCCGGTTATCTGCCGGACACCTGCCGCGCCGTCGCGGAGGCGATCGGTTTGACGCCGGAAGAGGCCGCCGCGATCGCGTACGAAAACGGCTGTCGGCTCTTCAAGATCCAATAAAAAAAGCAGCCCCGGAAGGGGCGCTTTTCTCATAACATGATCGGTTTTTCGCGAAGGAAGAAGCCGGACGGCATGGGACGCGGCATCAGCTTCGTGTAGATCGCGTCGGCGCGGTGGGCTGTCTCCGCCTGCGCGACAACGGCAGCAGACGCGTCGCGGTAATCGGACGGCTTCGTAAGAATCGAGAAATTCTCATTCTTCCGAAGAGATGCAAGGTGGCGTCTGCCGCGCGCGTTCGCCGCGAGGACGGTCGTATAAAGCGGAGTTTCGTGCAGCATTTCGTCGCTGACGCCGGTGACGGCAAAGAGCGCCGCGCGGCGCAGCCGCGCGTTCGTATACTTCTTCGTCGCGGCAAGCACAAGCCATTCCGTGCCGTTCTTTGCCTCTGCCGCGCAGCGCACGAGGCGGTCGAGTACACCGCCGGACCCATCGGCACCGGCCGGAAGCCGATCGCCGAGCGCGGCGTAGACGCGGAACAGATATTCCGCAAAAGCGTCCTCCGGTACAGGACCTTTGCCGTCTTCGGCAGCCTGACGCAGCAGTTCAAGGCAACCGGGAGCGAGATACGGCTCGGCAGAAGATAGCCCGTCCCCGGTGATCACGCGGCGGATAGCCGCAGCGCCGACGTAGCCGTCGCCGGACGTTCTCTTCTCCGCGTGCCAAGCCAGACCGTATTTTTTGCACTCGCCAATATAGGCAATCGCCAAATTATCATTAGGGGAGCGAAACAACGAGGACGGTGCGTCCGGAAGAAGCGCGGCATACGCCTTTTCTCTGGCCGCCGCCTCACCCGTTTCCGGTGCCGCATCACGCAGAAACGCCTGAAATGCAGGCGTTTTTTCGATTTCCGAGGCAGCCGCGAGTGTCTCCGCGTCTCCGCATTCCGAGCCGAAGCACAACAAATTCGCACCGGCCGAAACGGCGACAGACACGCCACCCATCGCGAAATACGCGGCGCTTGCCGAAGACCACGGATATGGCAGTTCAAGGACAAGGTCGGCACCGCCGCCGAGGACGGCGCCCGCTCTCGTATAGCGATCGAACAGCGCAGGAATACCCCGCTGCACGAAGTTCCCGCTCATGACGGCGATGACGCATCCGTTTTCTCCCGCCTCGGCACGTGCCGCCCGGAGGATCGCCAGATGCCCGCGGTGGAGCGGGTTCATCTCACAGATCACGGCCACACATTTCTCTTTCATCATTCTTTTTCTCCGAAATCTTCAAAATCTTCTTGCAATCGCGCATGAAATCATTTATAATATTACAAGATTTTTTGCATATTGTCAAATCATATTTCTTTTTCACGTTTTGGAGGTTATTGCAAACATGAAAGTTCTTGTTGTCAACGCAGGCAGTTCTTCCCTGAAGTATCAGCTGATCGACACCGTCACCACCGACGTTCTGTCGAAAGGTATCTGCGAACGTATCGGCATCGACGGCCGCATCGAGCACAAAATGCCGAACGGCACGAAAATCAAGAAAGAGATCCCGATGCCCACGCATGCGGAAGCTGTCAAGACTGTTATCGCTTATCTGACCGATCCCGAAGTCGGCTGCATCAAGGATATGAGCGAGATCGAAGCCGTCGGTCACCGTATCGTCCACGGCGGCGAATTCTTCTCCCAGTCCGTTCTTCTGAACGAGGACGTTCTCTCGAAGCTCCGTCTCTGCTACGACTTCGCACCGCTCCACACGAACGCCCACATCATGGGCATCGAGGGCTGCCTTGCCGCTATGCCGACGACGCCTCAGGTCCTCGTGTTCGACACCGCGTTCCATCAGACGATGCCTGAGCAGGCGTACACCTACGCGCTGCCCTACGACATGTACAAGAAGTACGGCATCCGCCGCTACGGTGCACACGGCACGTCCCACCGTTTCGTTTCCGCTGAAATGTGCAAGATCCTCGGTCGCGTCGAGGGCACGAAGATCGTCACCTGCCACATCGGCAACGGCTCCTCGATCTCCGCTGTCAAGGACGGCAAGGTCATCGACACGTCGATGGGCTTCACGCCTCTTGCAGGCGTCATGATGGGCACGCGCTGCGGTGATATCGACCCGGCGATCGTTCCGTACATCATGAAGAAAGAGGGCTTCACGCCTGACGAAATGAGCGACTTCATGAACAAGCAGTGCGGCTTCCTCGGCGTTTCCGGCATCTCCTCCGACAGCCGTGAGATCGACGCAGCGAGCCTCGAAGGCAATAAGCGCGCGTACCTCACCGCCACGACGCTTGCTTATCAGGTCGAGAAGTTCATCGGCGCTTACGCCGCAGCGATGAACGGTCTTGACGCCGTCGTCTTCACCGCCGGCATGGGCGAGAACAACCCCGAGCTCCGCGAGCGCGCCTGCACCGATATGGAATTCTACGGCATCGAGATCGACAAGGAAGTGAACGCGAAGGCGCATCACCAGCCGAACATCGTCGAGCTCTCCACGAAGAACTCCCGCGTCAAGGTCTACCTCATCCCGACGAACGAAGAGCTCGTCATCGCGCAGGACACCGACAAGATCGTTTCCGCGCTGTAATCAAAAAAGAACAGCCCCTGCACAGCCGTGCAGGGGCTCTTTTTATTTTTCGCGCAGGGCATCCGCCGCGTCGCGGTCGGGCGTGATGTATGCCGTCCAGTTGGTGTGGTAGATGACGAAGCCGGGTTTTGCGTTCGGCGGCTTCTTGATCTCGCGCACCCGGGCGTAATCGACGGGGACGTTCTGCCCGCCCTCGTAGCCGGAATACGTTGCGGCGATCATCGCGGCTTCTGTGAAGTCGCGGTCGGTCGGCTCGTCTCCCGCGCCGCTCATGACGACGTGGCTGCCGTGCTGGCTTTTGGCATGGAACCACCAGTCGGTCTTCTCCGAGGCGCGGAACGTGAGGTAGTCGTTGGCAAGGTTGTTTTTGCCGCAGAGCACCGCCCTGCCGTCCGTCGTGCGGAAGCGGAGGATGCTCGTCGCGGGCTTCTTTTTCTGCGGTTTTTTGCCGGAGAGCTGCTTCGCGTAGCCCGCCTCGCGGAGTTCCTCGCGGATCTCGGCGAGTTCGCTGTCGCCTTCGGCGCGGGAGAGCGCGTCCAGGACGGAACCGACGTAATCGAGTTCCCCGCGGGCGATCGAAAGCTGCTCTTCGAGGTGGGTACGCGCGGATTTCGTCTTGTTGTATTTCTTATAGTACCGCTGGGCATTGGCGGCAGGCGTCAGACGCGCGTCGAGCGGCACCGCGACCGGCTTCATGTCATCCATGTAGTTTTCAAGTGTGACTTCCGTCATGCCGCGTTTCAGCCGGTAGATGTTCGCCGTCAGAAGGTCGCCGTAGAGTCGGAACGTCTCGCCCTCATCGCAGGCGGCAAGTTCGTCAGACTGCAGGGCGATCTTTTTTTCGAGACGCGCTTCCGCGTTTTTGAGCAGGCGGAAGATGTCGTCGCCGTGCTGGCGGACGCGCTCTTCCCTGCCGCGGTCGGCAAAGTAGCGGTCGAGCAGTTCACCGTAGGTTGGGAATGTCACGAGCTGCCACGGCGGCGCGAGGTGCCGGAGTTCCATGAAACAGTATTCACGGGCGTGTCCCGCTTCATCGACGGCGAGGCACGGGGTGCCCGCGCCGGAGCGGACTTCCTCCATCATGGCGAGGAAGCTGTCCGCGAGCGGCGAGCCGGCTTCTCCGAGCGTCGATGTGATCTGTCCCGTCGTGCGGCAGACGACCTCCCGCGCGGTCAGCGAGGCAACACCGAGGTAGGACGCGGTCAGAAATTTCTCCGCGCTCCGCGATAGTTCGCCCGCGGCGGCAAGCGCCTTAAACGAAGCGGTATCTGCCGTAAGCGGATCGGCTTTGTCCTGCGGCGGCGGCAGTTCATAGCGCATGCCGGGGAGCACCTGTCGCTTCTGGCTCGTCGTAAAATCGACGGGGCGCAATACGGCGAGGATCTTGTCGTCGGCGTCGGTCAGCATAAGGTTGCTGTATTTGCCCATGACCTCGCAGACAAGGTGCTTTTCCGTCGGAAAGCCGAGATCGTCATAGGCATCGAAAGTAAGACGTGCCGCCCGCTCAAAACCGAGCTGTACGGCACGGGAAAAGCGTGCACCGCTGAGATGTTTCCGGAGGAGCATACAGAACTGCGGCGGGACAGCGGGGTTTTCCGCTTTCTCGCCGGTGAGATGCAGCCGCGGGTTCTGCGAACCGGCGTTGATGAGGAGCCGGCGGGAGCCGCCCGCCGCTCGGAAGCAGAGGATCACTTCATCTCTTGCGGGCTGATAGATTTTTTCCACTTTGCCGCCGCGGAGCGCCTCGTCGCACTCACGGACGACAAATGATAAAAAACAAGCGTCAAATGCCATAACTGTTCACCGGATCAGACGTGATAACACACGAACGAGCGACGCTCGCCGTGACGGACGAAGCCGGCCGCGGCGGCAGTCCCCGCGGAGCCCTTATTCTTGGAGCGGCAGGCATAACGGACGGTCATGCCCCGTTTGATGAGCGCGTCGGCAAGGACACGCACGGAGGAAGCGGCGTATCCCATCCGGCGGTACGGCAGCGCAGTCTCCGCATTGACCTCCGGGAAGCCGTCATCCGTCGGCAGATCGTTGATCTGCGCGCAGGAGACGACCCGGCCGTCTTCGATCACCGCCGCGCAAAAGGACAAGGGGTTGGCCGGATCGGGATCCGGCGTGAACGACAAAAGCGACGAGAAGCCCTCCTCCGGCGTCGCAGTCAAAAGGACGGCGCGCTCGGCGGAAAGGTCCTCATACGGTTCGCTCCGTTCCCATTCATAGATCAGTTCGGACGCTTTTCTGTCCAGAACGAAGCCAAGTTTCAAGACGAGAGGCGTTAGGTGC
>JAKSPV010000097.1 GCA_024404475.1 Clostridia bacterium
GCTGATTTTGAGGTGATCGGGCGTGATCTCGATTCCCGCCGCACGCAGGCGGCTGATCTCACCGAACAGGTGCTCGACGTCGATGACCATGCCGGGACCCATGACGTTGACGGTATCGTGACGGAGGATGCCGGACGGCAGAAGATTCAGAATGAACTTACCGCGCTCGTTGACGACGGTATGGCCGGCGTTGTTGCCGCCCTGATAGCGGAGAACGATATCGTACTTTTCGGAAAGCAGGTCGACCATGCGGCCCTTGCCTTCGTCGCCCCAGTTGATGCCTACGATGGATGTTAACATATTGGAATCTCCTTTGCGGATCTTAGATTACACGTTGATGACGGCTTCGGCGCCGAGCAGTTCCTTGTTCGCGTCCAGAACGGGACGGACATTCTCACTAAGGAAGATCTCCGTCTGCTCCACTGCGCAGCCGATGAAACGGCGGACGTCAACGATGCCGTCAAGTTCTTCTTTGGTAAGTCCGAAGCGCTCGTCCGCGAGAATGCGGTCGAGCAGATCGTTATCGCTGCCGTTCAGCTTTACTTCTTTCGCCACGGCGACGGAATGCTCGCGGATCGCCTCGTGGAGCACCTGGCGGTCGCCGCCCTTCTTGACGCAGTACATGAGAATGTTCTCAGTGGCGAGGAACGGCAGTTCTTCGTCAAGGTGGCGGCGCATGACGCCCGGATACGGCGAGCCGCCGCGGACGATGTTGGTAAGCAACGTCAGAATGCCGTCAGTCGCCAAAAACGCCTCGGGGATGCTGATACGGCGGTTAGCGCTGTCGTCGAGCGTCCGTTCCAGCCACTGCGTCGAGGCCGTGATCGCGGGGTTCATCGCGTCGGTCATGATATAACGTGCCAACGAGCAGACGCGCTCCGAGCGCATCGGGTTTCGCTTATACGCCATCGCGGAGGAGCCGACCTGTTTCGATTCAAACGGCTCGTCGAACTCTTTGAGATGCGCGAGAAGCCGGAGGTCGGTCGCCATTTTCGACGCGCTCTGTGCGATGCCGGAGAGGACGGAAAGAACGAAATAGTCGATCTTGCGGGTATAGGTCTGACCGGAGACGGCCATGCAGCCCGCAAAACCCATTTTGGAAGCGATCCGGCGTTCCAGTTCATAGACCTTCGCAGAGTCGCCGTCAAAGAGAGCGAGGAAACTTGCACCGGTGCCGGTAGTACCTTTGCAGCCGAGCAGGCGGAGCGAATCGCGGGTGTAGTCGAGCCGGTCGAGATCGAGCAAAAAGTCCTGCATCCAGAGCGTTGCGCGCTTGCCGAGCGTCGTCGGCTGCGCCGCCTGAAAATGCGTATAGGCAAGCGTCGGGGTGTCTTTCCAGTGCTCGGCGAAATCGGCGAGTGCGGCAACGGTATTCAGCAGCATCCGGCGCACCTCGCCGAGTGCCTCGTGCATGACGATAATGTCGGTATTGTCCCCGACGTAGCAGGACGTCGCGCCGAGATGGATGATCGGCATCGCCGTCGGGCAGGCGTCGCCGAACGTATGGACGTGCGCCATGACGTCGTGGCGGAGTTCCGCCTCGTATTTGTCGGCAGCATCGTAGTCGATGTCGTCAACGTGCGCTTTCATCTCCGCGATCTGTTCATCCGAGATTGGCAGACCGAGTTCTTTTTCGCTTTCCGCAAGCGCGATCCAAAGCCGGCGCCACGTGGAGAACTTATGATCGTCGGAAAACAGATGCTTCATCGTGTTCCCGGCATACCGGGCACAAAGCGGGTTTCTGTATTCGGGATGCATTAAAAATCGCCTCCATCAGAACGCAGCATCGCAAGCCGCACAAAATACAATATATGATAGCACAAAACGCGCCTTTGTTCAACCTTTTTCCGAAATATTGTCACAAAAAAGTGCGTTTAAGCGGATATCCGGCACAGAGACAGTTTCCCGTCCCCGTCAACCGAGATATGGATTCCGCCGTCCCACGTACCATAAACAACAGTGCCGAGAGACCCGCACTCGTCAAACAGTTTCTCCTCGACCGCTTCTTTTCTGTCAGCGCAGACGACAGCCACGGAGGGTTCCGTTTCTTCGAGCAAAAGGCCGAGTCCCTTGTTCCAGTCGCCGTGATGCGGCAGTTTCACAAAATCGCAAGCGGAAAGCGCGCCGTCGAGGTCACAATATTCCGTAATACGTGCTTTCAAAGCGTCTCCGAGAAAGAGGAAACGGTGGCCGTCAGACGTAACGGAAACGATCAGCGACATATTATTTTCTTCGCTCTCGTCAGAAAGGTCGAACGTCTTCCGTGTCGTGTTGATCCAAACCTCACCGCCTAACGTTTCAAAACGAACGTCGTCGGTCAGCTTTTCAAGTTTCAGCCCTGTTTCTGCAAGAGCCGCAGACAGATTCCGCATCCGGCTTGAATCACGGTCATAATCCGGTCCGACGACGCGGCCGACGGAAAACGAACGGATGACCGCGGGAGCACCGCCGACGTGATCGTTGTCATAATGCGTCAAAATCAGCCAGTCGATCTTTGTAATACCGTAATTTCGAAGAAATGACACGATCGCCGCACCGTCGTCTGTATCCGCCGTGTCGAACAGGATCACCGTTCCGTCTGCACGGATAAGGATCGCGTCGGATTTTCCCGTTTCAAGAACGTCCACCGTGAACTTCTCACCCTGCCACAGCGTCTGGTCGTTTTCTGTACACGACAAAAAAACGAACAATGCCGACAATGTCAAAAGGAATGCCAGAAAACGTCTCACCGAAGCGTCCTCCTTCCCAAAAAACTCTGATTATACTATACCACGTTTTGCCGTACAATGCAACCGCAGAATCCCGAGAAAACGGGCAAAAAATATCGAAACAGACCTTTACAAACGGCACGTTTTGCATTATAATGGTCGTAATATAGAGATGATTCAGGAGGAACTTCTTATGGCATTCTTTTACCCGGAACCTTCCCACACTTTCAGCGAGTATCTGCTCGTTCCCGGCTACACCTCGCCGGACTGCATTCCCGCCAACGTCAACCTCAGAACACCTTTGACGAAGTTCCGCAAAGGCGAAGAAGATAAAGCTATTCATCTCAACATTCCGATGGTCTCCGCGATCATGCAGTCCGTCTCCGACGACAAAATGGCGATCGCGCTTGCCAAAGAAGGCGGCATGTCCTTCATCTTCGGCTCGCAGTCCATTGAGTCCGAAGCTGCCATGGTCGCACGTGTCAAGAACTACAAAGCCGGCTTCGTCGTCAGCGACTCCAACCTGACGCCCGACAGCACGCTTTCCGACGTGCTTGAACTCGTCGAGCGCAACGGGCACAACACCGTTGCCATTACCGACGACGGCACCGCCACCGGCATCCTCCTCGGCATCGTGACCGGGCGCGACTACCGCGTCAGCCGCATGCCCGCCGACCTCAAGGTCAAGGAGTTCATGACGCCTCTCAAGAAGCTCATCACGGCACCGGACAGTACTTCCCTCAAAGAAGCCAACGATATCATCTGGGATCACAAACTGAATTCCCTGCCGCTCGTTGATAAGACCGGTCATCTGAAATATCTTGTTTTCCGCAAGGACTATTCACAGCATAAAGAAAACCCGCAGGAACTGCTTGATGACCAGAAGCGCTACATGGTCGGCGCCGGCATCAACACAAAAGACTACGAAACCCGCGTTCCCGCACTCGTTGAGGCAGGCGCAGACGTGCTCTGCATCGACTCTTCGGAGGGTTACTCCTGCTGGCAGAGCAAAACGCTCGCATTCATCCGCGAGAAATACGGCGACAGCGTCAAAGTCGGCGCAGGCAACGTCGTTGACCGCGACGGTTTCATGTTCCTTGCTAAGGCGGGTGCCGACTTCGTTAAGATCGGTATCGGCGGCGGCTCCATCTGCATCACCCGTGAGCAGAAAGGTATCGGCCGCGGTCAGGCGACTGCCGTGATCGAAGTTGCCAAGGCGAGAGACGAGTACTACGAAGAGACCGGCATTTACATACCGATCTGCTCTGACGGCGGCATCGTCCACGATTATCACATGACGCTCGCACTTGCTATGGGTGCTGACTTCATGATGCTCGGCCGGTATTTTGCTCGCTTCGATGAGAGCCCGACGGAGAAAGTCCTCGTGAACGGCACGTACATGAAAGAATACTGGGGCGAGGGTTCCAACCGCGCACGTAACTGGCAGCGGTACGACCTCGGCGGCAAAACGGGTCTGTCCTTCGAGGAAGGCGTCGATTCTTACGTCATGTACGCCGGCTCCCTGCACGACAACGTAACGGGCAGTCTTTACAAGGTGAAATCCACGATGTGCAACTGCGGTGTGACGACGATCGCCGACCTGCAGAAGAACGCACGGATCACGCTCGTCTCCGCGACGAGCATCGTCGAGGGCGGCTACCACGACGTTGTTCTCAAAAAGACGCAGAGATAAATAACAAAACAGACCGGCTGGCGCCGGTCTGTTTTTCTGTAAAATAATGCACAACACATCTTTTCTTTTTATTTATAAGATTGTTGCAATAGACTATTCAAAAACAAGAAATAATATGGTATTATAAAAGAGGAACAAATGAAAATGGGTGAGTATGGGATAAATGCCGCCCGCCTTGTTTCCAAATCCATGCAAAAGTTAGGGTTTCCGTATGAAAATGACATTTCGATGGTATGGACCGAGCGATTCGATACCGCTATCCTACATCAAACAGATCCAGGGCATGACGGGTGTCGTGACCGCAATCTACGACGTGCCGGTCGGCGAGGTCTGGCCGCTTTCCGAACTCGAAAAACAGAAAAAACTCGTCACCGCGGCGGGACTTGAGATGGAAGTGATCGAAAGCATCCCCGTCCACGAGGACATCAAACTCGGTTATCCCACGCGGGATAAGTATATCGAGGCGTACAAGCAGAACCTCCGCAACTGCGCGAAGGTCGGCATCAAATGCGTGTGCTACAACTTCATGCCCGTGTTTGACTGGCTCCGCACCAACCTCCATTTTCGTCACGAGGACGGCGCCACTTCCCTCTCGTACAGCCAGGACGATTTCATGAAGCTCGATCCCCGGAAACTGCATCTGCCCGGCTGGGACGAAAGCTACACCGCCGAACAGCTGAACGGGCTCCTCGACGCTTACGCCGGTGTGACGCACGAAAAACTCTTTGATAATCTCGTTTATTTCCTGAACGCGATCATGCCCGTCTGCGACGAGACCGGCATCAACATGGCGATCCACCCCGACGATCCGCCGTGGGACGTCTTCGGTCTGCCGCG
>JAKSPV010000098.1 GCA_024404475.1 Clostridia bacterium
CTCGGACGAGCTGATCGCGGTGCTGTATCCATAAAGAGAAGAACGCCCGCCGGGATACCGGCGGGCTTGGTTTATTGTAGTGTGTTGAACGGGGACGCGACAAATCAGAATTTGTCTTCCTTCTTCGCAAACGTCTCCGCATTGCGGATCGCTCGCCGCTACGCCTCTTTCATTCCGAAATAGATCCAGCGGCCGTCGATGTCTTCCACGACAAATTCCTGGTTGTGATAATCCGTTTTGTGGAGCTGCTGGATGATACGGACGCCTTTGACTTCGTACTCGTTTTGCAGCGCCATCTGGTTTTTTACGATCACGTAGGCGTCTCCGCCGTAGCCGTACAGAATGTGATTGGGAATGACCTTTTGACCGTTTGAATCGGTCAGAATAAATTCCACGCCGTCCCGATAGAGGCAGATGTGCTTTTCCGCGGCATCCAGATAATCGACACGCCGGAAGCCCAGCATCTGCCGGTAATACTCTGCCGTTTTTTCGATGTCAGGCGTCGGGAAGACGCAATGCGACGCAAAGAGTTCCATGTTCTTTTCCTCCGTTTTTTGTCGATCTATCCTCTGACAAATTCCGCCCCGGCGGCATCGCGGAAATAATCCCACAGCGACGCGACGGTGAACGCCTCGGGCTTCTTCTTGTACGTCCCGTAGGCGAGGTGCGCGCCGTGTACGGCGCAAAGTCCTTCGGGGTAGTCTTCGAGCCGGTAGAGCCGGATCGAGTGCCGGAGCGCGAAATCAAGCCCGTCCACGGGGCCCGTCTCGTCCGTCTCGAAGTGGCAGACGATCGGGTGCGCCTCGACGTTTTCGATCGTGAGCTTGCCGTTCTCGGCGCTCTTCACAATGTCGAACGTGAGAATGTCCTCGATCACGAGCTTCATGTAGAGCTGGCTCGAAATGAGGTTGCCGAGCGAGTAGACGCAGAGCGTCTTGTTCCCGCCTTTGCCCGTCAGCCATTCGACCGGCTGTACGGTGTGCGAGTGTGTGCCGATGATGACGTCGGCGCCGCAGTCCGCGAGAAGTTTTGCGAGGCGCACCTGTTCGTCGGTGACCTCCTCGGCGCTGTCCTTGCCCCAGTGCATCGAGACAAAGACGAGGTCGGCGACCTCTTTTGCCGCCTTGACTTGACGCTTGATGACGCTGTCCTTGATCTTCGGGACGACCATCTCGGGTGAGCCCTTGTTGACCGAGCCGACCGTGCCGGTGCCGTAAGTGTAGCTGAGGAACGCGATCGTGATCCCGTCCGCGGTGACGGTGCGGATCGTTTCGTAGTCCTCCTCGCTCTCGTAGCCGCCGATCATGAGGACGTTTTTCGTCTTCCAGTACGCGACGGAGTTCTTGTAGCCCGTCGTTTCGGTGTCCATGTCGAGCATGTGGTTGTTGGCGATGTTGACGACGTTGAAGCCGAGCCGCACGAGCGCGTCACCCGCCGTGGTCGGCGCGTTGAAATCGGGATAGCCGCGCGCACCGAAAGCATCCCCGGCGATAGGGCATTCCATGTTGACGAACGCGACGTCGGCACCTTTGATGAGCGGCGCGATCCCGGCGAACATTTTATCGAAATCGTAACCGTTCTCCGTCTCCGCGTCGCGGAAGACGCACTCGTGGATGAGCACGTCGCCTGCCGCGGCGAAATGCACGACGGTGTCCTGCGGCACGGGCGGCTCGATCGGCTCCGTCGCCGGCGGATTTGTGACGGGCGGCTCCGTTGCCGGCGGCTCGGTCTTCGGCAAGGTCTCGGTCGGCGCGGTCGTGCCGCCGACGCCGGTATCGGCCGGTGTCCCGCTGTTCCGGACGGCGATCAGGATGACCGCCAGAATGACGAGTGCCAGCGCAGCGGCGAGGATAACGGTCGGGAGCACGGCGGGGGATTTTTGTTTTGCTGCCGCCGCTTGCGGCTTTGCAGCCGCGGGACGGGTGTTCGGTTTCCCTGCTGCGGCGGAACGCTGCGCCGGCTGATGGCTCGGCTGTCCGCTCCGCGGGGTCTGTTCGGGTTTATTCGGCATATCGGCCTCCGTCACTCCCCTTGGAGTGCGCGGCGCTCGGCGCCGGAAAGCTTGTAGGTCTTCATATCGTAGTTATACTGTTCGGGATAGTGGCAGAGCAGTTTGTTCAGCGGCTCGGCGGCGCCGTCGGTGCGAAGGAGGAGCCACAGCGTTTCGTGGTCGTTCAGTTCCACGCCGTCAAAGACGAGCCGGCGGTACTGGTACATCCATTTTGCGGCGGTCTCAACGGAGCTTGCTGCGATCTCGGTGTCGGTCTCCTCGCACCAGAGCGTGAAGCGGAAATCGTCGCCCTGTGCGGTGCCGGGATTCCGAAGGATCGCGTTGTTGTACCGCACGACGATTTGAAGCTGTTTCGCAGAGGGGATGTAGACGAAGCCGTACGCGGTGAAATAACCGTCGCGTTCCTCGCGGTCTTCTTCGCCCTCACGCCACGGGATCTCGTAGCCGACCTTGTCGTGGATCTTCTGGGAGACCTGATACGGGACGCCGTGTGTCACCGCGAACGCCTCGCCCTCGGGAAGCGCGGCAAAAGCGGCCTTCGCCTCGTCGGTCGGCGGGATCGTTTTCGGCGTGCGCTCGTCGGAGGAGATGATGACGCGGACGAGGATAATGCCGAGCACGAGACAGAGCAGGGCAAACAGCACGTAGCGAAGGATCTTGCCGAATCGTTTCATAAGCGGCCTCCCGGGAAAAAAGTCTTTATACCATTGTACCAAAAATCGGGGCGGATTACAAGAGGAACGGGGAAAAAGGTGCCGTGCCGGCGCGGGTGATCTTTTTTCGAGAAAATCCGGAAAAAGCATTGACAGAGCCGTAAGTTTTCTATATAATGAGAAATTGCCGGAGTTCGGACGGCGATAAAAGACGGGAGGAGCCGTGCCATGCGGATTGATCTGACGACACTTTTGAACGGGCGGGTAGACAAACTCGCCGTATCGGAATCTTTCGTTCCGGATCTCACCGATGACACGATGCCGCTTCTTCCCGCCGATATGACGCTGACCGGACCTGTTTCCGTGGAAGGCATGATTGCCCAGGGAAGTGGCTATATGTCCTTCGATGCCGTAGTTTCCGCTCCATACGCTACCCGGTGCGACCGCTGTCTCGCGGACATCGAGGGAAAGGTGGAATTTCCGTTCCGCCGTTTCCTGGTGCTCCCCGGCAGAACCGGCGGGCTTCTGGAGGACGACGGCACCGATCCGGACGAACTGCTCGTGATCCGTGACAGTTACCTGGAAGCTGACGCGGCGATCATGGAGGAGGTTGCCCTCGAGCTGCCGATCTATCACCTTTGCCGGGAGGATTGCCCGGGGCTCTGTCCCCGCTGCGGCAAGCGCCTCGCCGACGGTGACTGCGGCTGCGGCAGTAAAAAAGATGTTGATCCGCGGCTTGCAATTTTGCAAAAACTACTTGATAATTCTGAAAAAGAGTAGTATAATAACCCCAGTATGTGATTTTTGTCCATAGAGTTTGTAAGGAGGTGTCACGAAATGGCAGTACCGAAGAGAAAACAGTCCCAGTCCCGCAGAGATAAGAGACGTTCCAGCACGTGGAAGCTCGACGCTCCGGCGATGGTCAAGTGCCCGCATTGCGGCGACTATAAGTTGGCACATCGCGTATGCAGCGCCTGCGGTTATTACGACGGCAAGGAAGTTGTAAAAGTCGATTAAGCGAAAGCTGAACAATGACGGGACCGTTTGATCGGCCCCGTTTTTGTTCGTACGGAGGGAAAATCATGCGTTACTGTCCTGAGAGAACGGGGAAAGATCCGCGCGTTGCCGCGGGGATCGCGCTTGCTGCGGCTGCTGCCGCGGTCATCTCGTCGCGCTTCGTGTCCGGATACCGCTGGGCGTTCGATCTCTTCGCCGTTATCGCGCTGACCGTTTTCCTCTACGTCCTGACGCGCTATAATGTGCGCTTCGCGTACCGGCTCGAGCCGCGTCCCGGCGCGCGCCTCGGCACGCTGACGCCCGACGTCCTTCGCGTCGTGTCGCTTCGCGATGTGGAATTTTTGATCAGCCGGCAGCGCGGGAAAGAAAGCGAAACCGTGGAGTGCCGTTTCTACCTCAGCGAGCTCGTCGCGGCGGAGAAGTGGCCGGCGAGTGCCGCCGAGAGACGCGCCCTCTGCAAGAAGCGCCCCGAAATGCGCCTGTTCCGCTATACCGTCAGCATCCGGCCGGATAACGCCACGCTGCTCGTCTTCTCGGACGAGGGCTACGGCACGATCGGCGTCCTCCTTGAGCCGGGCGACGCGCTCGACGCGATCTTCCGGGATGCCGCCGCGCGGAACGCCGCGGAATCCGAATAAAGAATAAAACAAAAAGCAGCATCCGCGGGTGCTGCTTTTTTTCATGCTTTCACGCGATCGTGTAGGTCGTGCCGTCCTTCGTGTCCACGAGCGTTACGCCCATCGCGGTGAGCTCGGCGCGGATCGCGTCCGCCTCGGCGTAGTTTTTCGCTTTCTTGGCGGCAGTGCGGCGCGCGATCATGTCTTCGATCCTGAGCGTCAGCTCGTCCTTCGGCCCGTTGTCGGGAGCGGCCGGTGCGGCTTCCGCCGCGGCATCGGCGCGCTTCTTTGCCGCCGCGTCGATGAGCCCGACTGACAGAACGGTGTCGAACGCCGCGATCGCCGCGAGTTTTGTCGCGTCGTTCGTCTTTTCTTTCAGCGCATCATAGACCGCCGTAATCGCTAAGGCGGTATTGAGGTCGTTGTCAAGCGCCTCGGTGAAACGGGCACGCATCGCGGCGAGGGCGCCCTCGTCGATCGCACCGTCTTCTTTCAAAGCGGCGATCTTGGAAACGAGCTTGTCATAGGAGCGCACCGCGTTGTCGAGCCCCTCCCACGTGAAGACGAGGTTCTTGCGGTAGTGCGACTGCAGGCAGAAGAAGCGGTACACGAGCGGGTCGTAGCCCTTTTCTTCGAGCAGGGAAACGGTCAGAAATTCGCCGCTCGACTTGCTCATTTTGCCGTTTGCGGTGTTGAGGTGCAAAACGTGGAACCAGTAGTTGCACCACTTGTGGCCGAGGTACGCCTCGCTCTGCGCGATCTCGTTCGTGTGATGCGGGAACGCGTT
This sequence comes from Clostridia bacterium, assembly GCA_024404475.1. Classification (GTDB taxonomy): domain Bacteria; phylum Bacillota; class Clostridia; order Oscillospirales; family CAG-272; genus JAKSPV01. The sequence goes on from JAKSPV010000098.1 coordinate 5,086, forward strand.
GTCGATGCCGCCGCAGTGGATGTCGAGATGCTCGCCGAGGTTGCCGAGCGAGATCGCGGAGCACTCGATGTGCCAGCCGGGATAGCCGACGCCCCACGGGGAGTCCCATTT
>JAKSPV010000099.1 GCA_024404475.1 Clostridia bacterium
CGGCGTGCTTTGTGGTAGAATAGACCTATCAGAGAAAGGTGGCATCTTTATGGCATGGATTTGGCTCGTGCTGTTCTACGGCACGGGGAAGGGCGTCCGTGACGCGTTCAAAAAAAAGGCGCTCACGAAATCGGGGACGATGGAAGTCCTGTTTTTCTATACGGCACTGTCGTTTCTTCTGACGATCCCGTTCGCCGGCAACATCTTCGGCATGCCAAAGATCTATTACCTTTACATTTTCGGAAAATCGTTCGTGATCTTCCTCGCGTGGATCTGCAGCTTCCGCGCCCTGACGACGATGCCGATCAGTCTCTACGGCGTCATCGACATGTCCGGCGTTCTGTTTTCGACGCTGCTCGGCGTCGTGCTCCTCGGGGAGCGCCCCGGGCTGCTCCGCTGGTTCGGGCTTGCGCTCGTCCTCGCCGGTCTTCTGATCCTCGCCCTGTCGCGCGGCAAGATCCGCGGCACGGGCGTCTCGGGACGGATCATGCTTCTCGCCGTCCTTTCCTGCCTCCTGAACGCCGTTTCCGGCACGCTCGACAAGGTCCTCATGAAGACCGGTGAGATCACCTCCGGGCAGCTTCAGGTATGGTATATGTTCTTTCTCACGCTGTTATACCTCGCCTACATCCTCGTCTCGAAGACGAAGATCGACGTCCGGACGCTGAAAACGAACGGCTGGATCGTCGCCATGTCCGTCCTCTTCGTCGTGTCCGACCGCGCACTCTTCATCGCCAACAGCTATGCGGATTCCAGCGTCACCGCGATGACGCTTATAAAGCAGTCCTCCGTCATCATGTCGCTTTTGCTCGGCAAGCTTTGGTTTAAGGAAAAAGGCGTTTTCCGCCGCGCGCTCTGCGCTCTCCTCATCGCCGCCGGCATTGTGCTGTCGGTGATATAACAAAAAGCCGCACCCCGGCGAGGATGCAGCTTTCTGTATTGGTGAAGCAGAAAAAGTTTGAAAGTTTTCGCGGGGGGTGCGGAGGCGCCTTTTCCAAAAGGCCCCCGCGCAACTTACCCCAGCGTCAGGCCGAGATAGGCGCCGGCGTCGGGCTCGTCGTTCCAGATCATGCCGGCTGTCATTTCAGTGCCGTAGAGTTTGCCGCCCGCGGGCATCGTGCAGCGCACCGACGTCAGCGAGTGGAGCATCGCCCAATCGGAGAGGCAAGAGAGGCGCTCCTCAGAGAGCGTCGTTTCCTCGACGATCAGCGTCCGGCCTTCGGGATAGCACATCGCCGCGTAGTCCGTGTCCTCGCCGTCAAAGCGGATGCGGATGCACCAGCCGCCGGACGATTTCGTATCCATCGCCGCGAAGCGCACCGTTGCCTCGCTCCAGACGATCATTCTGCCGAGCGCGGAAAAGTGTTTATCGCGGATCGTCTTGTACTCCTCCGGCGTGAGGAGACCGAACGTCACGCCGCCAAAGCGGCGCTCCGCCGGGAAGACGACCGTCTTCTGCCGGAAGCCGCGCTTCATCCCGAGTCCCTCGTAATACTGCGCGAGACTCTCCGACGCCGGTTTCAAAACGCAGACCGCACCCTCGGCGCGGCAGCGCGCGAACACTTCCTCCATCAGGACGTGCCCGATACCGCGTGCGCGGTACTCCGGCAAAACGGCCAGCGCGTAGGCGTAGTAGGCGGGCCGCCCGTTCTCCGGCGTCCCGTACGCCGCAGGCAGCATATAGACCGCCCCGACGACGCGGGACAGATCCGTCGCCACGAGCACGTTGTCCGGCTGTACCTGCATCGCAAAAAATGTATGGATAAATAACTCGCTGTCACCGAAGCAGCACTCCCAGAGCTTCTGCAAGTCGCCGTAAATCGCCGGCGACGCGGTGGTCAGCGTACAGATCTGATACGACATGTGACCTCTCCGTTTGTAAAATTCTCTCAAAAAGTCCGCGTAGATGTTCATTCTACCACACTTTTTGAAAAAAGCAACAGAATTCTTTTGTTTTGTGAATATTTTTTACAAAAAAACGGCCGTCATGCGGCAAAAAACGAAAAAGGAAGGACAAACGCCATGACAAAACGGAAAAAAGTGATCTCCGTCATTATTGTCGTCTGCTCGCTCCTTCTCGCCGCCGCGTGCGCTTTCAGCATCACGCTGTTCGGCGACGATTACGGCTACGTCCGCTACACGGACGGCGGCGTCGCCGCGTTTCTTTCCCGCATGGCGGCACATTTCAGCGAGGTCAACGGCAGGACGCTCGTCCATGCGCTTGACGTATTCCTCCTGCAAGCGGGCGGCATCCTCGGCAAAATCGCCGTTTTTCTACTCATCCCTCTTTTCTGGCTCGGTGCCGCACGCGTCGCCCTCCCGGACGGCGGCAAAAAGAAGCTCCCCGCCGCCGTCGCCGCCTTGTCCGTTCTCTTCTGGCTCGTCGGGCTCCCGGCGCTCCGCGAGAGCGTCTTCTGGATCACCGGCGCAGTCAATTATCTTCTGCCGGCAACGCTCCTCGTCTGGCAGGCGGACGCCGCGCGGTGCTGCCGCACCACGGGCAAAGGTTACGTCCGCTTCGCCGTTCTGTCCGTCCTTACCGCCGCCTCGACGGAGATCGCCGCCGCGGTCTCCCTTCTCATCACGCTCGGCTTTTTGATCGAGTCCGCCGCAAAAAAGAGAAGCACCGCGCCGCTCGTCGCCCCGCTCGTTCTCTCGCTCGCGGCCGCCGCAACCGTCTTTTTCGCGCCGGGGAACGCGCTCCGCGCGTCGTTCTATCCCGCGTTTTACGGCCAGCCGTTTTTCAGCCGCATCGCCGGTCACTTTGCGGAGTTCGCCTCCGTCTGCCTCTCCGACACCGGCATTTTGCCGGCGCTCGTGCTCCTTGCCGCCGCCGTATTCGCGCGGTGCGCGCGGAAGAAACAGTACGGTCTCGCCGCTGCCGCGGCGGTCCCCGCCGCGCTTTCCGTCCTTGCGGACGTCTTCGGACTTCTCTCCGGTGAAACGGCCGTTCTCGGCGCGCTTCCCGTCGTCGTCACCGGCACCGTTCTCGTCGTGATCTTTCTCACCGATGCCAAACGGAGCGCCGTGCCCCTCGCGCTCACGCTTGCTGCTGCGGGCATCCAGCTCGCCATGCTCGCCTCGCCCGTCTTCGGGCCGCGCACGACGTTTCTTTCCTCCGTGCTCTTCCTGATCGCCGCCGTGCGGACCGTCATGGAGGACGGCATCTCCCTGCCGCTTGCGATCGCGGCAGCAGCAGCCGTTCCGGTATTTCTGCCCGTCCGGCTCATCATCTCCGTGCCTGCGGCAGCGGCCGCCGTGCTCCTCGCCGTTGCCGTGCATTTCATCACTCGCCGGAAGACGGCAAACGTTCTCGCACTCTGCCTTGCGGCCGTCATTCTCGGCGGCGCCGCCGCCGTCGCACGCGGGTACGTCCGGAACGGGATCGTCTACCGCGGGAACGACCGGCGCATCGACGCTTATCTTTCGGGAGAGACGGACGGGATCGACCTCATCCTGCCGCCGGCCCCGGCCTGCCGCTACACGTATATCTGTGACGGCTCTGCGTGGCACGACGAACAGTTCCGGCTCTGGCGGGGCATTCCCGCGGAGACGGTCATCCGCTGGAGCGAAGGAGGCGGTACGAATGACTGACGAACGGTTCCGCCTGCCGCCGGAGGTGCACGAGGCGCTCACCCGACTCGGCCGCGCCGGTCACGAGGCGTTCATCGTCGGCGGCTGCGTCCGCGACACGCTGATGGGCCGCCCCGTCAGTGACTACGACATGATGACCTCCGCGACGCCCGACGAGACCGCCGCCGCCTTTGCCGACTGCCGCATCATCGAGACAGGCATGAAACACGGCACCGTGACCGTCATCCTCAGCGGCCGGCCGCTCGAGATCACGACCTACCGCACGGACGGCGCATACAGCGACGGAAGACATCCCGACGAAGTCTCGTTCACGTCGTCGCTCAGGGAAGACCTCGCGCGGCGCGACTTCACCGTCAACGCGATGGCGTATCATCCGGACGTCGGTCTCGTCGATCGCTTCGGCGGGCTCGTCGATCTCGACAGAAAAGTCATCCGCTGCGTCGGCGACCCCCGGCGGCGCTTCTCCGAGGACGCGCTCCGCATCCTCCGCGCGCTCCGCTTCGCGTCGGTGCTCTCGTTCCGGATCGACGGCGAGACGTTCGCCGCGGCAAGCGAGCTTCGGGAAAATCTCCGTTTCGTCAGCGCCGAGCGCGTCTACGCCGAACTTTCAAAATTACTTCGCGGCGGCTATGCCGAAAAAATCCTTCTTCCCTCGCAGATGATCCTCGCCGAAGCTGCGGCGCCCCTCGCGTCGTACGACGCGGACGCCTGGGCGGCTGCCGCCCGGCGTGTGTCGCGCGTTCCGCGCGACGGGGCGCCCCGGTACGCAGCGCTCTTCTGGTGGCTTCCGGAGGGAGAAGCCGCACGAGCGGCGGAACTTCTGAAAATAGACGGCCGGACGAGGAATGCCGTGCTCGATGCGCTCCGGCTCCGGGACGTTCCCCTGCCGGAAAACGACGCCGAGGCGCGGGAACTGCTCCGCCGCGGCGGTGCCGACGCGGCACGCACCGCCCTGCTCGTCCGGTTGGCGGACGGCGACAGCGACGCGCTCGACGCGCTGCGTCTCGTATGGGGCGTGCTCTCGCGCGGTGAACCGTACAACCTCCGGATGCTCGCGGTCTCCGGCCGCGACCTTATGGAGGCCGGCATCCCCGCCGGGAAATCGCTCGGCAACACACTGGAGCGTCTTCTTGACGGCGTCATCGCCGGACGCCTGCCGAACGAAAAAGACGCGCTGCTCCGGGCAGCAAATCCCGCCTCGGAGAGATCCGTATAAAACAAAAGCACCCCACGGGGGTGCTTTTTTGTATGCTATTTTCCGAGCGTCTCCCGGACGTCTTCCCTTGCCGCGGCGCGAAGCGCGGCGAGTTTTTCGCCCGTCGCGGGCAGCCATGCGTCCCGCTCGGCGAGCAGTCGTCCCGCCGCATCTGCGATCTCGTCAGAGGAAGCATCGGCCGGCAGCGCCGGGAAGCCGAACGGCTCGAGAAATCCCGCGATCTTCGCGTCAGCCGAGACGCCGACAGCGGCGCGTCCCGCAATGGCGGCAGGCACGAGCGCGTGCAGGCGCATCCCGATGACGACGTCCGATCCGGC